>DASWGT010000232.1:0-1804 GCA_036393575.1 Rhodospirillales bacterium
CGCATCAGCCACCGGCAGCGAGTGCAGTACTCGATTTCGATCTTCGGCTTGATCTTCTTTTTCCTGGCTTTCGCGGCCATCGTCCTAGACCTCGCGGCCGATCCTGGCGTCCAACGACAGCGGCCCGCCGCCGCGAATCGCCAGGGCAATGCACACCAGGCCCCAGAACAGCGGATACTCGTATCCCTTGGCGATCCAGAAGAAGCCGTTCGGCATGTGCACCTGGACGACGGCGACCGCCATGAAGCCGGCCACCAACACCGCCACCGCCCGGGTGAACAGGCCAAAAGCGAGCATCAGGCCGCCAAAGAACTCCAGGCAGGCGATATAGAGCGCCAAGGCATAGGCAGGCTCGAGGCCCGTCTTGGCGAAGAATGCGGTGGTCCCCGTCAGCTGGCCGGCGAACAATTTCATGTAGCCGTGCGGCATCAGCATCAGCCCGGCGGTCACCCGGATCAACGGCCAGGTATAGGGTTCGAGCACCTTGTAGAGCGGCCCGAGCGCCGGGATCAGCAGCTTTGGCTCAGCTTGCGCCTGGGTGTCGGCCATAGTGGTTGCCTCCTTGCATGATGGGGCCTCGCGGCGTCGCCCCGATTGCCGCCTAGGGTAGGCCATCGGCGGGCCGTGGCAAGAGGGGGGCTTGAGCGGCGGCTATTTCGGCTGGTTGGAGAGGCGATCTTTTATCAGGCCGAAGAACTGGTCGGCGCCGGCGTCCCGGCGGTAGTGCCAGCCCAGGTGCTGGCCGCAGCCCTTGCACAGCGCATAGTTCCACAGGTAGCCGGCGAACCAGGTGTGCCGATCGGTCGGCTCGCCTTCCGGGCTCGCCCCCGGCGCATCGGCGAAGCAGACGACGTGGAACGAGAACCCGGCCGGGTTGGTGAACACGCGTTCGCCGCCGCCCATCGCGATCTTCCAGCGGGTGCGCGTCACCAAGTGCCCGCAACGCGCGCAGTAGATGGCGTCGTCGGTCTTTTCCTTGATGGCGGTCGTGGTGCCGGTCTCGTCACCGGTTTTGGGCGCGATCTGCAACATCGCAACGCCCTCCCCTGCTTATTGTGGGTTGCGCGCCGGCGATCGGCAAGGGCGGCGGCCGGCCGCATCAACCGCCGAGCTTCCGCTTCAGCAATTCGTTGACCATCTGCGGGTTGGCCTTGCCCTGGGTCGCCTTCATCACCTGGCCGACCAGCCAGCCGATGGTCTTCTCCTTGCCGGCGCGGACATCGGCAACTTGCTTCGGGTTGGCGGCGATCACCTCGTTCACCGCCGCCTCGATAACACCGGCATCCGAGATCTGCGTCAGGCCCTTGGCGGCGATGATCGCCTTCGCCGGCTTGCCGGTCGCCGCCATCTCCGCAAACACATCCTTGGCGATGCGCCCCGAGATGGTACCGTCGGCGACGAGGTCGAGGAGCTCGCCCAGCGCCTCGGCCGCGACCGGGCTCGCGGCGATGGTCTTGCCGGTTTCGTTCAGGTGCGCGAACAGCGCGCCGGTCACCCAGTTGGCGACCTGCTTGGCGTCGCGGCGACCTTTCTTCCCACCGGCTCCGCCTTGGGCCACGCGCTCGAAGTAGTCCGCGGTCTCGCGCTCGGCCGCCAGTACTTGCGCGTCGTAGGGTGAAAGGCCGAGCTCGGCGATGAAGCGCTGCTTCTTGGCGTCCGGCAGCTCCGGCAGCGCCGCCTCTATCTTCCTTATGTATTCGTCGGTCAACACCAGCGGCAACAGGTCCGGGTCGGGGAAGTAGCGGTAGTCGTGGGCGAATTCCTTGATCCGCATCGGCCGCGTCTCGCCCTTCTCCGAATCGTA
>DASWGT010000233.1:0-7973 GCA_036393575.1 Rhodospirillales bacterium
GCGGGCGCTCAAGCTGCAAGCGCTCGGCGACGGCATGACCGATGCCGGCATTCTGCGCCTGCTGGAGGGCCGGCGGCCGAAGGAGTTGCAGTGGGACAAATGGGCGGAGCGCCAGGCCAAGGTGGTGGCGCGCGCCATGGACGCGCTCGAGGACGAAGCCGACGCCATGGCCAAGGGGCCGGTCACCATCGGCCATATCGCCGTCGGCTGCTCGCTCGGCTGGCTGGATTTCCGGTTCCCGGATCTCGGCTGGCGCAAGCAGCGGCCGGCGCTCGCCGACTGGTACGACGAATTCGCCGATCGCAAGTCGATGGTGGCGACGGCGCCGAAAGATGCGAGCTGAAGCCGGAGGCAGGGAGAACTAGCCGGAAATCTCTTTCCGGTGCGCCTCGACCAGCGCCGCCATGCTGGTGAAGTAGAAGTCGGGCGCGCGCTCAAGGGTGACCGGAACGGTGGCGCCGGCGCCCTTCTTGCCGTGACGGCGATCGATCCAGGCGGTGCGAAGCCCGATCTTCTGCGCCGGCGCGTGATCGTGATAGCGGCTCTGCGCCGTGTGCAGGATGCGGCTCTTGGCAACGCCCATCTCGGCGAGGCGCGCCAGCATGTACTCGAAGTTCCGCAAATTCGGCTTGTAGGAGCCGATGTCCTCGGCGGTGAACACGGCGTCGAACTCGACGCCTAGCTTCTCGTTGCTGCCGGCGAACGACGCGCGATCGACGTTCGACAGCACCGCCAGCCGGTAATGGCGCTTCAGGTAGCGAAGCGCGTCCGGCGAATCCGGAAACGCCGGCCAGTCGCCGACCGCGGCGCCGAAGGCCTCCGCTTCGGCGTCCGTCGCCTCGACGCCCCAGGCCTTGGCCATGCGCTGGAGCGTATGGGCGACCACCTCGGAATAGATCATCGCCGGCGTCTCGTCCTCCTGCGCCGACTGGCAGACGGCGAAGGTCTCCAAGACCTCGTCGTGGGTCTTCTTGAGGCCGCGGCGCTCGAGCCACGGGCCGATGGCGGCGGCGAGGCCGGTCTCCCAGTCGATCAGGGTGCCGTAACAGTCGAAGGTGAGGGTGTCGAAATCGGCGAGCCGCATCGGCGCCTCCGGTCTGGCATTGCGACCACGCTCACGTCATATACTGGCCGCCGTTGGCGGTGAGGGTCGAGCCGGTGATGAAGCCCGCCTCGTCGGACGCCAGGAACGCCACGCAGCGGGCGATCTCGTCCGCCTCGCCGAGACGGCCGACCGGGATCAGCGGCAGGATCTTCGAATCGAGCACGTCCTTAGGCACCGCCATCACCATCTCGGTGGCGATGTAGCCGGGCGCCACGGCGTTGACGGTGATGCCTTTCGACGCGGTCTCCAGCGCCACCGCCTTGGTGAAGCCGATCAGCCCGGCCTTGGCGGCGGAGTAGTTGCACTGGCCGAACTGGCCCTTCTGGCCGTTGATGGAGCTGATGTTGATGATCCGCCCGAAGCCCCGCGCGCGCATGCCGTCGATGACGTGACGGGTCATGTTGAAGACGCTCGAGAGGTTGGTGGCGATCACCGCGTCCCATTCCGTCCTTTCCATCCGGTGCAGCGGCTTGTCGCGGGTGATGCCGGCGTTGTTGACGAGCACGTCGATGGGCCCGACATCGGCCTCGACCTTGGCGATGCCCGCCTTGCAGGCGTTGAAGTCGCCGACATCGAACTTGTGAACGGGGATGCCGGTTTCCTTGCTGAAGGCGTTGGCGGCGTCGTCGTTGCCGCCGTAGTTGGCGGCGACCTTGCAGCCGGCGTCCTTCAACGCGATCGAAATCGCCCGGCCGATACCCCGGGTACCGCCGGTAACGAGTGCCACCCGTGCCATGGTCTCCTCCCTGGGCGGTTACGTTTTTCGTTTTTTATGATCAGTCGCGGGCGACGCACATGGCGATCCCCATGCCACCGCCGATGCACAACGTCGCCAGGCCCTTCGTGGCTCTGCGGCGCTGCATCTCGTAGAGCAGCGTCACCAGGATGCGGGTGCCCGACGCGCCGACCGGATGGCCGATGGCGATGGCGCCGCCGTTGACGTTGACCTTGTCGGTGTCCCAGCCGAGGTCCTTGTTGACCGCGCACGCCTGAGCGGCGAACGCCTCGTTGGCCTCGATCAGGTCGAGGTCCTCGATCTTCCAGCCGGCCTTTTTTAGCGCCATGCGGCTGGCCGGGATCGGCCCGGTGCCCATGATCGCCGGATCGACGCCGGCGGTCGCCCACGACACGATGCGGGCCAGCGGCTGAATGCCGCGCTTACTCGCGTCCTTCGCCGACATCAGCACCACCGCGGCGCCGCCGTCGTTGATGCCGGATGCGTTGCCGGCGGTCACGGTGCCGTCCTTGGCGAAGGCGGGGCGCAACTGCGCCAGGCTTTCGACGGTGACGCCCGCCTTGGGATACTCGTCGGTGTCGACCACGGTTTCGCCCTTGCGGGTCTTGATCGTCACCGGCACGATCTCGGGCTTGAAACGGCCGGCCTTCTGCGCGGCTTCCGCCTTGTTCTGGGAGGCGCAAGCGAAACGATCCTGCTCGTCGCGGGTGAGCTGCCATTTCTGGGCGACGTTCTCGGCGGTGTTGCCCATGTGGTAGCCGTTGAAGGCGTCCCAAAGACCGTCCTTGATCATGGTGTCGATGAGCTCGGTGGCGCCCATCTTGGTGCCGTTGCGCAAGTGCACGCAGTGCGGCGCCTGGCTCATGCTCTCGTGGCCGCCGGCGACGACGATGGCGCTATCGCCGAGTCGGATCGCCTGCGAGCCAAGCGCCACCGACCGCAGGCCCGAGCCGCACAGCTGGTTGATGCCGTAGGCCGTCTTCTCGACCGGGATACCGGCGGCGACGGCCGCCTGGCGTGCCGGGTTCTGGCCGGCGGCGGCGGCCAAAATCTGACCCATGATGACCTCGTCGACCTCGGCCGGGGCGACCTTGGCGCGCTTCAACGCCTCGACGATCGCGACCTGACCCAGATGGTGCGCCGGCAGCGAACTGAGCGCGCCGTTGAAGGCGCCCACGGGCGTACGCACCGCCCCAGCGATGACAACGTCAGACATTTTTCATTCTCCTCCATCAATCAGCGGGGCGCCGGGGAGGCGCCTGGGAAGCGGATTTTTTTCAGGGCCTCGTCGCGTCTCCGTTCGCGGCCCTGTTCCTTCGGTTATAGGTCGGTCGCAACGGTGTTACAAGGCAGCCAGCCTAGGTGATTTCCGGGACCGACGTTTTGACCTAGATCAATGTCTTCTCCAACCAACGCGCCAGCGGTTCATAGAGCATGGTCCTGGCACGGCCGCCGGCGACCATGCCGATGTGTCCGGTCGGCAGCCGCGCCGCCGTCGCTCCCGGTATGGCGGTCGCCAGCGCCGCCGCGGAGCCCGGCGGCACGATGTGGTCGTTGTCCGGGATCGCCACCAGCGTCGGCGTCCGCACCTCGGCGGCGACCACGGGCCGGCCGTCGATGCGCCAGCGGCCGCCGGGCGGCGTGTTCTCCACGTACCAGCCGAGCAGGCATTCGCGAGCGACCGAGCCGACCAACGGCACCCCGTCGTTGAGCCAGTCCTCGAGCGCCACGAATTCGCGCGCCTTCTCGGAATCGGCGGAGAGCGCCGCGAAGCGGCGGAACTTGTCGGCGGTGAGATAGGGATCGAGGCTTGAGAACATGGCCTGGATGACGTCGACCGGAAGTTCGCCCAAATGGTCGATCATCGCAGTCAGGCCCGGGGCCGCCGCCCGGATCAGGCGGATGGTGCCGGGCGCGGCATCGTGGAAATCCCACGGCGTCGCCAGCAGCACCAGCGCCGCCACCAGCGCCGGCCGCCGCACCGCCAACGCCAGGGCCAGCAGCCCGCCCATGCAATAGCCGACCACCGCCGGCGTCTCGCCGGTGGCGGCGACGATCTCGTCGAGCGCCGGCTCGAGACGGCCGCAGACGTAATCGGTGAGCGAGAACCGCCGCTCCGCCGGTCCCGGGTCGCCCCAGTCGACCAGCAACGGCCGCCACCCGGCCTCAGCGAGATGCCGCATCAGGCTCCGCTTCTCGGTGAGATCGAGAATGTAGCCGCGGTTGATCAGCGACGGCACCACCAACAGCGCGCGCCCGCGGCCGCCGTAATCGAGCAGCCGCGTGCTGCCGCGGCGCCACAACTCCGGCGGCTCGGCAAGACGCGGGGCGCGGGGATGGCAGCGGTAGCGGCGGACGCCTTCGGCGAAGCCGTTGAGCCGACGCCGGGCTTCGGCGTCGACGGCGGCGGCGAAGACCCGGGCGTCAGCGTCGGCGAGGCTTCTTTGCAGCGCGTCGGCGGCGCTTCTTAGGTCCGCTCTCCAGGGCAGCAAGCCGCTTCTCAATCCGCCCAAGGCGGCGAGCGAACTCAGCCAGGTCATGGTCTGGAGCGCCACGTGCAGCGGCAGCGGGCGTGGGCCCGGGTGGCTCGGATCGGATGTCTCGGCGGTTGAAAGGGGTGGCGTCATGGTCATTCCGCGTTTTGCCGCCGGCCGGCGCCGGCTCCCGAGCGGCGGCGCTCGCCGCCATCGCCGCGAACGCGGCGGCGCCGGCATTCATCAATTCGATGGTCCTGGCCATCACCTCGGCGGCCTCGGCGTCCTTGCTGACGCCGCCCAGCTGCTCCTGCCACAGGTCGAGATAGCGTCGCGCCAGCGCGTCCAGATCCGGCGGTTTGGCCATGGGGTCTCCGATGGTGAGCGCGCTTTCGGCCGTGCCGTTGGCACCGCCCGACGCCCCGCCTCGTTCCCGCGGCAGCCCTCAGGGACGCTGGCGAATGCGTCAGGGCGGCCATTATAGCCGCCGTCCACGAGGCGGGGAACATTTCATTGCAGCGCAACATAATCCGCGCTAGGTTTTCGCCTTCCGATTGAACCGCGCCGACAACGGACCCGGGCGATGACCGACAAAAAAGCCGACGACAAAGAGGCCGAAAAGCCGCCGATCACGATCAAGAAATACGCCAACCGGCGGCTCTACAACACGGCGTCCTCGAGCTACGTTACCCTCGACCACTTGGCCACCATGGTCAAAGAGGGGACCGAGTTCGTCGTTTACGACGCCAAAACCGGCGAAGACATCACCCGCCAGGTGCTGACCCATATCATCGTCGAGGAGGAAGGCAAGGGGCAGAACCTGCTGCCGATCGGCTTCCTCCGCCATCTCATCAGCTTCTACGGCGACAGCCTGCAATCGATCGTCCCCAACTACCTGGACTATTCGATGCGGGCATTTTCACGCAACCAGGAGCAGATGCGGGAATACATGCAGGATACCCTCGGCGGCCTCAATCCATTCGGCCAGTTCGAGGAAATGGGCAAGAAGAACATGGCGATGATCGAGGAAACGATGAAGATGTTCACGCCGTTTTTCCCCGCCGGCGGCGCCGACGGCAAGGGCGGCAAGCCGGACGCCAAGGGCAAAGTACCCGGCGGCGGCTCGGATGCCGACGCCGGCCGGCAGCTCAACGACCTGAAGGTTCAGCTCGCCGAGATGCAGCGCCAGATCGACAAGCTGAGCGGCGGCAAGTCCTGACCACCTTCGATACCCGGACGGAAGGCCGCAAGTCCCCGTATTTGCCCGAATTTGACGCCTTTTAGTCGATTCCTCTGTGACAGGGCGAAGCCGCCCCGCACTACCCGAAACGCCCGCGAATCGATCGGCTGGCTAGCCGCATTTGGAAGCGGGCAAAAAAACCGCGGCCAAGTCCGACCAAGCATAAAAGCATATACGTATATTTCGCGAGTCTGGAATCTACCGGATTTCCGCCAAGGTCGAGGGATTTCGATCGGCCAAAAACTATCTTGTCAGGAATTTGTAAGGTGGTAATCTGAGACCGATTCGCGAGAACGCGAATGTCGAGTTCCCGTTTTCAACCATTTCGCTGACCGGAAGGAATTCTCTTGAGGCAAGCAACCAATGGCGACAACCCGGCGGCTGCAGGGAACAGGGTGGTCAATCGGGCGACGGATACGGATCGTTACGTAGGGACCCGTATCCGGGAACGCCGGGTAATGCTGGGTCTGAGCCAGCAGCAGATGGCCGAATTGATCGGCGTTACCTACCAGCAGGCGCACAAATACGAACGCGGCATCAACCGGATCTCAGCCGGTCGGCTATTTGAAATCGCGCAGGTGCTCGGCGTGCCGGTGGACTACTTCTTCGATGGTCTCGGCGGCGCCGGCGGCGAGAACGAGTTGCATGAACGCCAGCGCATGTGCCTGGAAGTCGCCCGCAACTTCTCGCAGATCGACAACAAGCGCCACCAGGAGGCCCTGAGCCAACTGGCGCGCGCGCTGGCGGTTAAATAGCGGGTCGGACGGGGCGTTCCCGGATCAGTCGAGCTCCCGGAGCACCCGGAAGCCGAGCCAGTAGCTCTTCACGGCCGGCGGGTTTTTCGCCCGGTAGGCCGCCTGGGCGACCTTCGAGAAGTAATAGAACGAGCCGCCGCGGATCACCCGGTTGTCGCAGTCGCCGCGGGTGCGGGCCGATCCGTCGTTGGGCGCGCCCTTGTGCGAATCGTTCCAGCAATCCTCGACCCACTCGAACACGTTGGCGGTGGTGTCGTGGAGGCCGAACGGATTGGGCTTGAACGAGCCGATGGGCGCCGTGCTCCAAGCGCTCCACTTGCTCTTGCAGTCCTTGCAGTTGGCTTGATTCTCGCCCTTGTCGTTTCCCCACCACCACTGGGTCGTGGTGCCGCCGCGGTCGGCGTATTCCCACTCCGCCTCCGACGGCAGCCGGTAGCGCTTGCCGGTCTTCTTACCGAGCCAGGCGACGTAGTTCTTGGCGTCGAAGTAGGTGACGTTGATGACGGGGCGGCCTTCCTTGCCCCAGCCGTGGTCGTCGTCGCCGCCGCTCGGGCAGCCCTTGGCCTTGGCGCAGGCCTCCCACTCGGCCCACGTCACCTCGTAGCGGCCCAAGGCGAACGGTTTTGCGATGTTGACCCGGTGCGCCGGCTGGCTGCGCTTGTCGACGGCATTCAGGCCCATGATGTAGATGCCGGCTGGAATCACCGCCAGCTCCGGGCACTCGGGGCAGTCCTTGAACGCCTGTCCGGGGGTCCATTTCGCCGCCGGCTGGGCGGCCTTTTCGGCAGCGGCTGCGGGAGAGCCCCAGGCGAGGGCGAGCGCGGCGACGACAACGAGGAAAACGCGGGCGGTCATGGCTTCTTCGTGTGTCCTATCGCGTGGCAACGTCCGAAACCACAGGTAATGCGCCGGGTGGAGTGGGTCAAGGCCTGTCGGCCCCGGGCTCTTCGCGGAGCCGCTCGACGGCCCAGCGGGCGGCGCCGGCGACCAGCGGCGAGGCGTCGCCGGCGAGCCTTTCGGCGACGGCGCGAAGCGAGCCGAGACCGCTGTTGCCGATGGCGACGGCGACGTTGCGCACGAAGCGGTCGCGCCCCGTCCGCTTGATCGGCGATCCGGCGAACAGCTTGCGGAACCCCTCGTCGTCGAGCGCCGCCAGGTCGGCGAGCCGGGGCAGCGCCAACTCGCCGCGCGGCCAGAACGCGTCGTCGCCGGCCGGACGCTGGAACTTGTTCCACGGACAGACGGCGAGACAGTCGTCGCAGCCGTAGATGCGGTTGCCCATCTTTTCCATCAGCTCGGGCGCGATCTCGCCCTTGTGCTCGATGGTCAGATACGAGATGCAGCGCCGGGGCTCGATGCGGTAGGGCTCGGGCAGCGCGCCGGTCGGACAGGCGCGCAGGCAGCGATCGCATGTCCCGCAGTGGTCGGTCGCCGGCTGATCGGGCGCGATTTCGAGGCTGGTCAGGATTTCCGCCAGGAACAGCCACGAGCCGAAGTCGCGGCTCAACAAATTAGTGTGCTTGCCCTGCCAGCCGACGCCGGCGCGGCGCGCCAACGGTTTCTCCATAACCGGCGCGGTATCGACGAACACCTTGACGTCGGCGCCGTAGGCGCCGGCCAGCCAGTGGCCGAGGCGCTTCAGCTTCTTCTTCAGCACGTCGTG
>DASWGT010000234.1:0-1950 GCA_036393575.1 Rhodospirillales bacterium
GTCGGTGGACATCGTGCTGGTCGCGGTCGGGCGCAAGCCGTGCACCGAGGGCCTGGGCCTCGACGCGGCGGGAATCGCCTGCGACGCCCACGGCTTCAGCGTCGTCGACGATCGCTACCGCACGAACATCCCCGGCGTTTACGCCATCGGCGACGTGGTGCCGGGGCCGCTGCTCGCCCACAAGGCGATGGTCGAAGGGGTGGCGGTGGCCGAGGTGCTCGCCGGCGGCCACCCGGTGGTCAACTACGACGTCATCCCGGCGGTGGTGTTCACCGAGCCCGAGGTCGCCTGGGTCGGGCGCACCGAGGACGAGCTCAAGCGCGACGGCGTCGCCTACAAGTCCGGCAGCTTCCCGTTCACCGCCAACAGCCGGGCGAAGTGCGTGGGCCACACCGCAGGGCTGGTGAAGGTGCTCGCCGACGCCGCCAGCGACCGCGTGCTCGGCGTCCACATCATGGGCGCGGACGCGGGCTCGCTGATCGCCGAGGCCGCGGCGGTGATGGAGTTCGCCGGCTCGGCCGAGGACATCGCCCGCACCTGCCACGCCCACCCCACCCTCAACGAGGCGGTGATGGAAGCCGCCTCCCTCGCCGCCTTCGGCCGCGCCATCCACATCTGAGCCGCCGACGCCGAAGCGAGGCCGTTTCGGCTTCGCGCAGGCAGGTCCGGCGCCGTCGCGCAACGCCGGACGCGATGCGGCACGAGAGCTTGTGGCTGCATCGCACTACGTGGCGTTGCATTGCACTTGGAATCGCACGCGGTCATTCGGCGCCGAATTGGCGAGGACTGCGTCTTGCTCGGCTGCTCGGCGTTTCGCCGCCGCCGACCGCTGTCGCAGTCGATGGCAATCGATTCTGCGCTAATCGATTCGGGTGCGGTTTGACTTCGCCGGCCAACTCTGGTAAAAGAAAAAATCGTTCGCTTGACAACGGTCGACACGGGAGTAACCCAAGGCGGGCTACCTCAGGCTGTACAAGGGAGCATAACTCATGAGAACGCTACTTACGAGTGTGGCAGCGGTGGCCCTCGTGATGGTCTTCGCGGCCGACAGCTTCGCCAACCCGAAGGTCAAGTTCAGCACGGATTCGGACGCCTCGGTCGACGGCAACAGCATTCTTTCGGGTAACGTCGGCGGCGCGGGCGGAGATCCGAGTGGGCCGGGCGGGGACGCCGTCAACGTCGGCGGCAGCGTGAACTTCGAGTCGTTCAACACGGACATCGAGGTGATCACCAACAAGGAGCTCGGCGTCTCGGTCGCGGACATCAGCTTCGTGCTGAACGCCGCCCCTGGCGGCCCGGGCTCGACCGGCAGCACCAACGTCTCGTGTACGGACGAGGCACAGTGCGATATCTCGATCGTCACTGACGTCTCGGGCACGCCTCAGGGCGGAGCGGGTGGTTTCGCGCAGTTCACCACGGGCAACGTCGCGATGAACGGGACCTGCCGTGGCTTCTGCAACTGGGTGGGCAACACCGGCTTCGGCAACGCGATCGTGGCCGAGACGGCGTCTTCGATTTTCGCCAAGGTGGGCTCGGGCGCGCCGAACAGCACGCCGTAAGGAGACGCCCTTGACGCAGGCGCGGACCGGGCAGCAGAGGGTGTTACGAGGCCCGCAGCGCTGAGTCGCGTCCAAGGTTGCGCCACCGCACGCAAGCCGGTCGATGCGCTCGACGTCTTCGGGCCGTGACCGGGAACCGTGGCCTCGGCGGAGTGGCCCGAGCGGCGGCCGGACGGGCGCCATGTCCGGCGGCGATCGAGGATCGGCGGCAAAGGCCACCGCAAAGAGAATGCCATGAAGGCACCAATCCGCAAGTCAATGGCATTGGTCGGCATCGCGGTCGGTTTCGGCCTGATGGCGGCGCACGGTCACGCCGACGAGCCGGGTGGCGGCGATGCCTTCGCCAAGGTCGGAGTGTATGGCGGTGACGAGCTTGCCCGAATGAGGGCCG
>DASWGT010000235.1:0-3284 GCA_036393575.1 Rhodospirillales bacterium
GGTGTGGTGCGGGCTGTTCCCGGTCGATGCCGGCGCCTTCGAGGACCTGCGCGACAGCTTGGCCAAGCTGCATCTCAACGACGCGTCGTTCCACTACGAGCCGGAGTCGTCGGCGGCGCTCGGCCTCGGCTTCCGTTGCGGGTTCTTGGGGTTGCTGCACCTGGAGATCATCCAGCAGCGCCTCGAGCGCGAGTTCGATCTCGACTTGGTGACCACCGCGCCGAGCGTCGTCTACCGGGTGCGCACCACCGATGGCGGCGTCAAGGAGCTGCACAATCCCGTCGACATGCCCGATCCGGTGAAGATCGCGTCCATCGAGGAGCCGTGGATCAACGCCACCATCATCGTGCCGGACGAATTCCTGGGCAGCGTATTAGCGCTGTGCACCGAGCGGCGCGGCCGGCAGATCGAGCTCACCTACGTCGGCGGCCGCGCCATGGCCCGCTACAGGCTGCCCTTGAACGAGGTGGTGTTCGACTTCTACGACCGGCTGAAGTCGGTGAGCCGGGGTTATGCGAGCTTCGACTACGAGCTCGCCGGCTACGAGGAGAGCGACCTGGTCAATGTCTCGATCCTGGTCAATTCCGAGCCGGTGGACGCGCTCGCCTTCATCGTCCACCGCAGCCACGCTGAATCCCGCGGCCGCGTCATCTGCGAGAAGCTGAAGGAGCTGATCCCGAGGCAATTGTTCAAGATCGCCATCCAGGCCGCCATCGGCGGCCGCATCATCGCGCGCACCACCGTCGGCGCGCTGCGCAAAGACGTTACCGCCAAATGTTACGGCGGCGACGTGACGCGCAAACGGAAACTTCTGGAGAAGCAGAAGAAGGGCAAGAAGCGGATGCGCCAGTTCGGCAACGTCGAGATTCCGCAGTCGGCGTTCCTGGCGGCGTTGAAGACAGGGGAGTGACACCATGCCGCTGATCGTGAAGTCTTCCGCCTTCACGGACGGACAGGAGATTCCGAGGCGCCACACCTGCGAAGGCGAGGACGTGTCGCCGCCACTCGCCTGGTCGGGCGCACCCGCGGGAACGAAAACGTTCGCGCTCATCGTCGACGATCCCGACGCCCCCGATCCGAAGGCGCCGCAGATGACGTGGGTCCATTGGGTGCTGTACAACCTGCCGGCGCCGGCGGCCGCGTTGCCGGAGGGCGTGAAGCCGGCGGCACTGCCGGCGGGCACCAGGGAGGGCAGGAACGACTGGAAGCGCACCGGCTACGGTGGACCCTGCCCGCCCATCGGCCGGCACCGGTACTTTCATAAGCTCTACGCCCTCGACGCGGCGCTCGCTGATCTCGGGACGCCCGGCAAGGCCGAACTCGAACGCGCGATCAAGGGACACGTGCTGGCGCGGGCCGAGCTGGTCGGAACCTACCAGAAAAAGGGCCGCTGACGGGAAACATCCCGCAATCGGCGTTCCTGGCGGCGCTCAAGACCAGCGCATGAAAAGCGTCCGGACGAGCGGATTCCTTTTCCGGTAACGCGCTCGCCCCGAGGTAACGGCCCTGGGCGGTCCCGGCTCACGACTTGGGCAGTACGATCAGCTCACCGTGCATCGTCGGATGGTGGACGTCGCAAAGGATGCGAAACACGCCCGCCTTGTCGGCCTTGAAATTGACGGTCGTCACCTGGCCGCGCTTGACGACGAAACGGATGTTGTAGCCCTCGATGACGCCGGGATGCGCATCGCCGTTGATGCCGACGTATTCGAGCGTCACGTCGTCGCCGTGGTTGACGAGAATCTGCGACGGCATGAAACGATAGGTGGACACCTCCCAGCGGCCCTGGGCGTTGGGTTTCTTCAATATATAACCGCCACCCGCCGGCAGCGCCGTCTCGGGGAACGGCTCCTTGTCCACCGTGGTGCCGCCCTTGGGCTCGACGGCGGCGATGGTGATGTGGCGCTTGCCCGGCTCAGCCTTGCCGTGAACGTCGGCGGCCAAGGCTGGGCCGGCGCTGACGGCGATAACTGCGGTCAGCAAGGCCGTGGTGGAAAGTAGACTCCTCATGGCGTAACTCCCTTGTGGTTGAGAAACATGTGCTGCCGAAGCGACGCCAATGTCACACACGCGCAAAGCCAACGCCTTGACCACCGTCAACAACCCAGGATTAAGAATTTAATTTGAACAATTTGAGATCGTCGCCGGGCTGCCGGCGACCGCATTTACCGCTTGCCGCCGCCGGTGTCGCCGGTGTCCTTGCCTTCCGCCAAGCCCTCGGCGTAGACCGCCTCCTCGTCGCCGGCGAGGTCGATCTTCATGTCGTAATCGGCCTCCAGCGTGGTGACGCCGCGACCGTCGATGACGTCGTGGGAGGCGTGGTCGGGAAGCTGGTCGTCCTCGTGGTCGCCGAAGCCGGCCTCGCGGGCCTCGCGCGCCAGCCGGTCGTAGAGCTGGAACGATTCCTCCTGCTTCTGCAGGTCCAGCCGCTCGGCTTCCGACATCTGCTTGTTGGAGCGGTTGAACCACGCCAGCAAGCCGCCCGGAAACCCGAGCAGCAGCCACGCCGGCAGCTTGAGCAACGTCACCAGCAGCGGGTCCCACAGCATGGGGTGCAGGTGTCGCTCGATCCTGATCTGGGTGGTGATCAGGCTGCCCGGCCACATCGAGTACCAGAGTTCGTAGGCCGAAACGACGCCGCTGCGGCCGCCGGGCATAGAGCGCGGCACCACCTCGGCCGCGCCGGCGGCGAAGGCGAGCACCAACAACACGCAGCCGAGATAGAAGAGCACCTTCATGGCAGGTATCTTAGCCGCTCGCGGCGAGCGCTTCCGCAACGATTATGCCGACGGCCCGCGAAAGCAACTCCTGACCTGGCCGAACCCGTGCAGGGCGGCCGGTCGCTAGCGGAACTTGGACATCCGGTTGCGGGCCCACGCCGAAACGGCCTCGGAAACGATCACCAGCACGATGATCGAGATTAGGATGGCGGCGACCCGCTGGTTCTCGAGCTGCTGCACATGGCGCAGGAGATACCAGCCCATGCCGCCGGCGCCGAAGAACCCGACCACGGTGGCGGCGCGGAACGCCACGTCCCAAGTGTAGATGGCGATGCCGGTCCACGCCACACGTACCTGCGGCAGCACGGCATAGACGAATACCTGCAGCGGATTGCCGCCGACGGCGCGGATTGCCTCAATGGGACCTTTGTCGATGGCCTCGATCTCCTCGGCAAACAGCTTGCCGGCGAAACCGACGCAGAACATGGTGAGCGCCAGCACGCCGGCCAGCATGCCGAAGCCGAGGACGCTAACGAACAAGATGGTCCAGATCATCTCGTGGAC
>DASWGT010000236.1:0-1636 GCA_036393575.1 Rhodospirillales bacterium
CGCCGAAAGCATCCAGGGTGAGTGCGCCGCCGATGCGGGTGAAGGCGCCGGTGAAGTCGAACGTCTGGCCGCCGACGACCACCGGGTCGGCGTCGAAGGTCGCGTCGCCTGGCTGCAGATCGACGGCCACGTTCCAGTTGAGCGGCGTGATCACGGTGGCCGGCGCTACGGGGGTGCCGGACGCGCTGTTGATCTCGACTTCGAGGCGGGTGGCTTCGATCACCAGTTCCGGCGGCAGTCCAGCCAGGCTCGCGCCGCTGATGTTCGAACTGAAGGCAAGGAAACTGCGGTCGTCGGCCGGATTGAGCACCGGATCCGGCTTGATGATGGCGATGGCAATCTGACCGCTGTTGACCTGGAAGCCGATGCCGCCGGGGATGCCGGCGAAGAAGTCGCTGATGGTGAGGCTCAATGTCAGCAGGCCGGCGTTGTCCAGGTCGCGCTCGGTGGTGGAGAGCACGCCGTTGCCGTTGACGTCTACGTCCACGGTCTGCTTGCGCAGCTCGAAACCGGCGGTGACGAACACCACGTCGAACACGTTGAGCTCGAGTTCGCCGGAGGCCTCGAGCAGCGGGCCGTTTTCGCCTTCGAAGTCGAGCGTCAGCGCACCGATGGTGAGCGGCGTGCCGGTCACGCTGCCGCCGGCATTGAAGTCCACCACCACGGAACCGTCCACCGGGTTGCCGTTCAGGGTGCCGCCGGCCTGGTTGAGCGAGAAGCTCATGCTGTTGACCGCGATGGTGAGACCGTCGACGCCGATGAAGGAAGCCGAGGCCACCTCCACCTCGAGCGCGGTGAAGCTGCGCAGGTCCGTGCTGGGCGGCGCCGGTGCCGCGGGCTGCTTGGCGCTCATCAAGGCGAGCGCGATGTCGGCGTCTGTGATGTCGAAGCCGAGCGCGCCGGCATTGGTGGCGGGACCGTTGATGCCGATGAAGGCGTCGACGCCAACGGCGCCAATCAGCATCCGGTCGACGTCGAGCGTGGTGCCGTCAGACAGCGTGACGTTGGCCGAGGACTTCTCGAAGATGAAGAAGCCGTCGATGATGGCGAAGCCGAAGAAGTTGAGCTCGACGTTGCCCTCGGCGCGGAGCAGGGCGCCGTCGTCGCCGTCGAAGTCCAGCGTCAGCGCGCCAATGGTGACCTGCGTGCCGGGCTGGCTCCCGCCGGCGTTGAAGTCCACCACGTTGTTGGTATCAACCGGGTTGCCGTTCAGTATGCCGCCGGCCTGGTTGATGGCGAGCTTCAGATCGGTGATGGCGACGGTCAGGCCGTCGACGCCGACGAAGCCCGCCTGTTTGACGTCGACCTTGAGCGCGATGAAGCTGCGCAGATCCGTGCTGGGCGGTGCCGGCGCCGCGGGCTGCTGGGCGCTCATAAGCGCCAGCGCAATGTCGGCATTGGTAATACTGAAGCCCAGGGCACCGTCGTTGCTGGCGGGCCCGTTGATGCCGATGAAGGCATCCACGCCGATGGCGCCAATGAGCATTTGATCGACAGCGAGCGTTTCGCCGTTAGCGAGGGTCACCGTGCTGGTGGATTTCTCGAAGATGAAGAAGCCGTCGATGATGGCGAAGCCGAAGAAGTTGAGTAAGACGTTGCCCTCGGCGCGGAGCAGGGCGCCGTTCTCGCCCTCGAA
>DASWGT010000237.1:0-45439 GCA_036393575.1 Rhodospirillales bacterium
TGAAGGACGGCGACATGATCACCATCGACGCCGAGGCCGGCACCATCGAGGTCGAGCTTTCGGACGAAGAGTTGAAGAAACGGCGCAAGGCCTGGAAGCCGCGACAGAACGATTACCAGTCGGGCGCGTTGTGGCGCTACGCCCAGACCGTGGGCGAGGCGTCGAAGGGCGCTGTCACCCATCCCGGCGCCGCCGGCGAAACCCACGTCTACGCGAACATCTAGCGCGGCGTATCCTACGGGAAGCCGATGAGCGCACCGACGAACCCCGTCGACCACCGCCGGCACGACCGCAAGGACATCCTATTCGCGGCCCGCCTGATGATGGGCGACGCCAACGTCGACTGCGAGATCACCAACATCTCGTTCGGCGGCGCGCAAATCCGGCTGCGCAAGCCCCTGACCCGGGGCCAGAACGTCGTGCTCGACATCGATCCGTTCGGGAAATTCGCGATCGAGGTGCGCTGGTTCGACAACGGCGAAGCCGGCGTCAAGTTCAAGGACGATCCGGCGAAAGTCAGCGAGCTGGTGATGGCCATCGCCACCTACGCCTGACGCCTGCCTCCCGACCGCGAGGAGATTGCTCGATGTCCCCGGCGCTCGACCTCGACTTCGTCCGGGGACTCTATCCGGCCCGTTGCTGGGAGTGGGCGTTCTTCGAGAACGCCGGCGGCTCCTACGTGCCGGAAAGCGTCATCCAGCGGGTCACCGCCTACATGCGCGAAACCCAGGTGCAGCCGGGCGCCGGCTTCGCGGCATCGGCCAAGGCCGCGGAGCGGATGGCGCTTGGGCAGCGCCTGATGGCGGAGATGGTCGGCGCCGACGCCGACGAGATCATCATCGGCCCGTCGACGACCATAAACGTCTACGTGCTGGCCAACGCGCTGCTGCCGCTGATCGGGCCCGAGGGCGAGATCATCGTCACCAACCTGGACCACGAGGCCAATATCGGCGCCTGGCGGCGGCTGGCCGAGCGCGGGGTTGCCGTGCGCGAATGGCGGGTCGATCCGGTGACGGGAGAGCTGCGGGGCGACGACCTCGACCGGCTGCTCAACGAAAATACCCGGCTGGTTTGCTTCAGCCATTGTTCCAATATTCTCGGCGGCATCAATGACGTCGCCGGTATCGTGCGGCGGGTCCACGACGCCGGCGCCATGGCGTGCGTCGACGGGGTCGCCTACGCGGCGCATCGGGCGCTGGACGTGAAGGCGCTCGACGTCGATTTCTACGCGCTCAGCTTCTACAAGCTGTTCGGGCCGCACGTGGCGATGATGTTCGGCAAGCGCGAGCACTTGCTCAAAGCCGGGGCCCAGAACCATTTCTTCATCGGCGACGACGACATCCCGCTGAAACTGAATCCCGGCGGGCCAAACCACGAATTCACCGCGGCATTGGCCGGCGTCGCCGACTATTTCGAGGCGCTGGCGACCCATCACTTGTCGCGGCCGCCGAACGGCTTCCGCGATCGCGCCCACGCGGTCTATCGGTTGATCGCCCGCCACGAGGAAAGTCTGGCGACGCGATTCCTGGATTTTCTGGCGTCGAAGCCTCGAGTCCGACTGCTCGGCCGCAATACGGCCAAGGCGGAAATGCGCGCGCCGACTTTCTCGTTCACTGTCGACGGGCGGCGCTCGGCGGAAATCCCGCCGCTGCTGGAGCCGGCCAAGGTCGCCATCCGCAACGGCCATTTCTACGCCAAAAGGCTGATCGAAGCGCTGGGTATCGCCGACGCCGGCGACGGCGTGGTACGGGTCTCGATGGTGCATTACAACACGCTCGACGAGGTGGACCGGCTGATCGCGGCGCTGGATCGGGTCCTGTGACAGGCCGACGTCCCCCGTGACCTAGCTGGCGATGCGAGCGACTTCCTTGACCTTCTTCTTCAGCGCCTTTTCCTCTTTTTCGAGTTGGTGCTCGAGCAGCTTTATGCGACGGTTGAAGTTCTCGACCCGGGCCAGACCTTCGCGGCGCTTCTTGGCCTGCCGGCGCTTGTTCCAGTTGCGGAACCGCCATTCGCCGGCAACGCCCATCAGGAACAGGCCGGCGACGAGACATACCAGGCCGCCCGCCAAGTAGGCGACCTTGTGCAGGCTGACCGCGGTGCCCCAGAAGCCGACGGTGACCAGCGCCGCGGCGAAGGTGAACAGCAGGCGCTTGGTGACCACGTCGTCCTTCTGGCTTTTGGCCTCGGCCTCGGCGATGGCGTTGGCGATCTCGACCTTGGCCATCGCCTGCCACAGCTTGAACGACATGCCTTCGTCGATTTTGCGACCATCGCGGATGAACTGCTCGAGGCGCAGGATCACATATTCGGCGCGTTCCTCCGGCGTCGGATTGTCGGTCAATTCGGGGATTTTGAATTCTTCGTCGCTCACCGGCAGTTCCCTTTGTGCCGAATCCGTTCTAGGCATTGCCGCCCCCGCTCCTCCAACAGGCCATGGACCAATAAAGCCCGCCGGCCGTTACAAAATGGTTAGCGACGCGCCGTTTCCGCGGTGGCCAGACGGTCAGGGCTTCGCCGCCAGCAGCCTTTCCGCGTTCTTGTGGGCGATCTTCTCGGCCGCTTCGCGCGGCAGTTTGCCGAGCCACGCCCGATGCTCGGCGATCAGGAGTTCGTAACCATGCAACCGGTTGATCTCCCAGGTATCGGTGCCGATGACGAACCGGTCGGCGTGACGGATCAACACCTTCTCCCAATCGGGATCGAGCGCGTCGCCGGGCATGATATCGCGGGCCCGGTACGACAGCTCCGCCCACAGGTTCGCGTACTGGTCGAGCATCTGCCCGACTACCGGCGCAGGATCCGAAAATCCGGCGTGCGCCCAGATGATCTTGAGATCGGGTCGCTTGTCGAACAGCGCCCGCACCACGGCGGCGTCCGAGTGGGTGTGGAAATATAGGTTCCTCGACGCGGCCAAAGCGAGAAATCCCTCCATCGCCGGCGTCTTCACGTCGTCGGGGCGGAGGATATGGATTTCGCCGAATACGCGGTGGATGTTCTTTTCGGCCAGCCGCTTCGCGCTATAGGCAAGGACACCGCCTTTCACGAACCAGCCGCCGAGGTCGCCGGAACTCTCGTAGGGGCGATAGCCGGCGACAATGCGCTGCGGCGCCGCGGCGTGGAGCTTCAATGTGCCGTCATCGGGCGTCGATGAAACCAGCGCCTTGCTGACGCCGGCCTTGTTCATCTTGGCGATCACCTGGCCGGGCGTAACCACGTCCCAGGCGGCGCGCGAATAGTGCATGTGGACGTCGAAGATCGGCAGTTGCTCCGCGTGGACGGGCGCCCACGCGAAAGCCGCAAGCACCACGGCCAACAGCGGTGAAAGCGATTTCATGGCGGCGAGCATAGCCGACCGGGAACCCGGCTCCAATCCCCGCTTGGAAAGCCCGGACGGCCTATGGCTTGCTATCGGGAGCGGAGCCGCCGCCGACAATGTGCACGTCGCGCTGCGGGAAGGGGATCGTATAGCCCGCCGTCTCGAGCCCGATCTTAGCCGCCTTGTTGAGGTCGAACACGGTCGCCCAGTAGTCGTCCCCTTTGGCCCAGCAGCGCATGTTGAGGAGGACGGCGCTGTCCGCCAACTCCTTGACCAGAACTCTCGGCGCCGGATCTTCGAGGATGCGCTGATCGCCCTTCATCAGGTCCATCAGCACATTCTCGGCGCCGACGATGTCGTCGCCGTAGCTGATGCCGATCGGGATATCGAGGCGCCGCGTCGGGTTGCGGGTGTAGTTGGTGATGGTGTTGGTCCAGATCTTAGAATTCGGCACCAACCGGCAAAGCCCGTCGAAGGTCTTGAGCTCGGTGTTGAACAGGCCGATCTCGACCACCGTGCCGGCGTCACCGCCGGCGTCGACGTAATCGCCGACGTTGAATGGGCGCAGGATCAGCAGCATCACGCCTGCGGCAACGTTGGCGAGCGTACCCTGCAACGCCAAGCCGATGGCGAGGCCGGCGGCGCCGAGCACGGCGATGATGCTGGTGGTCTGGACGCCGAACTGATTGAGGACCGCGACCAGGACGAAGACGACGATGATCCACCAAACGACCCTGGAGATGAACGGCTTTACGGTCTGATCCATCCAAGGCAGCCGCGACAGCCCCCGCATCACCAGCCGCTGCGCCCAGTTGGCGGCGGTCCATCCGATCACCAGCAGCGCGATGGCGCCGACGACGTTCAGTCCATAGTCGGTGAAAGACCTGACGACGTCGGCGATCATTTCTTCGGTCTGCGGATCGATGCCGATGGTTTCCATTGCAAACCTTCCCCTTGCCTAACGAGCCGCCGTCAGACGGCTGAGCGCATCATCCATCTTGGAACGAGTGAGACGCACTTCCGTCAGCCGCTCACGTTCCGTCTCCACCACCTCCTCCGGCGCGTTGGCGACGAACTTCTCGTTGGCGAGTTTCTTCTCGAATCGCCTCACTTCCTCGTCCAGTTTGGCGATTTCTCTTTCCAGTCGTGCCTGCTCGCCCGCCAGGTCGATGACGTCGGCGATCGGCAGTACGATGGTGACCTCTTCGATGACATCCTGCACCGCACCCTTCGGCACCCCGCCGTCAAGCAGCTCCACCGACGACAACCGGGCCAGGCGCTCGATCAGGCCCCGATGCCTCGCGAGGCGGGCCTGCGCCTGCGAACCCGCGTCCTTCAACAGCAACGGGATTCTGGCGCGCGGGGGCACATTCATTTCCGCGCGTACGGTGCGGACTTGGCTGATCAGCCGCACCACCCAATCCATCTCGGCGTTAGCGTCGGCGTCGATCAGCGTGGACTCGAACGTCGGCCACGGCGACGTGATCAGCGGGCTCGGCCGCTTGTCGGCCAACTGCTGCCACAACTCCTCGGTCACGAACGGCATGATCGGATGCAGCAGGTGCAATTGCTGATCGAGCGCCCAGGCGGCGGTGGCGCGGGTCTCTGCCTTGGCGGCGTCGTCGTCACCTTCGAGAATCGGCTTGGCGAATTCCACGTACCAGTCGCAAAACGTGCCCCAGGTGAACTGATAGAGCGCGCCCGCCATGTCGTTGAAACGGTATGCTTCGATGGCGGCTGATGTCGCCGCTTCGGCCTCCGCCACCTTGCCGACGATCCAGCGGTTGACCGTCTGGCGGACGGCGCCGGGATCGAACCCGGCAACCGGCCGGCATTCGTTCATCTGGCAGAACCGGGCGGCGTTCCACAGCTTGGTGGCGAAATTGCGATAGCCTTCGACGCGCGATTCCGCGAGCTTGACGTCGCGCCCCTGGACCGCAAGCGCGGTCAGCGTGAACCGCAGGGCGTCGGCCCCGTATTTATCGATCAGCCGCAGTGGATCGATGATGTTGCCCTTCGACTTTGACATCTTCTGGCCCTTCTCGTCGCGGACCAGGGCGTGGATGTAAACCGTGTGGAAGGGCACTTCGCCCATGAAATGCAGCCCCATCATCATCATCCTGGCGACCCAGAAAAAGATGATGTCGAATCCAGTGATCAGGACGTCCGTGGGGTAGTAGCGCTTGAGCTCGGGTGTCTGGTCGGGCCAGCCGAGGGTCGAGAACGGCCACAGGGCGGACGAGAACCAGGTATCGAGAACGTCCTCATCGCGTTTCAGCGTCACCGCCTTGCCGTAGTAATCGTCGGCCTTGGCCTGCGCCTCGTCTTCCGTCTCCTCGACATATATCTCGCCGTCGGGGCCGAACCACGCCGGAATCTGGTGGCCCCACCAGATCTGGCGCGAGATGCACCACGGCTGGATGTTGCGCATCCATTCGTAATAGGTGTTCTCCCACTGCTTGGGCACGAACTTGGTGCGGCCCTGCTCGACGGCGGTGATCGCCGGCCCCGCCAGCGCCCGCGCATCGACGAACCACTGATCCATCAGCCACGGCTCGACGACGACCCCGGACCGGTCGCCGTAGGGAATGGTCATCAGGTTTTCCTCGACCTTGGCGAACAGCCCCAGCGATTCCATCTCCGCCACCACCTTGTCGCGCGCCACGTAGCGGTCGAGGCCACGGTATTTCTCGGGCACGTTCTTGTTCAGCCGCGCGTCCGCGTCGAGCACGTTGACGAGCTTCAGGTTATGGCGCTTGCCGACCTCGAAGTCGTTGAAGTCGTGGGCCGGAGTCATCTTGACGGCGCCCGAGCCCTTCTCCGGGTCGGCGTATTCGTCGGCGACGATCGGCAGCTTGCGGCCGACGATCGGCAGGACGCAGGTTTTGCCGACCAGGTGCCGGTAACGGTCGTCGTCGGGATGGACAGCGACCGCGACGTCGCCGAGCATGGTCTCGGGCCGGGTGGTGCCGATGGTGACGAACTCACCGGCGCGGCCCTCGACCGGGTACTTGAAGTACCACATCTTGCCGGTGATCTCGCGCTGCTCGACCTCAAGGTCAGAGATCGCTGTGTGCAGCTTCGGGTCCCAGTTTACCAGCCGCTTGTCGCGGTAGATCAGGTTCCGCTTGTAGAGATCGACGAATACCTTGCGCACGGCGCGGCTGAGCCCGTCGTCCATGGTGAAGCGCTCGCGCCGCCAGTCGCAGGACGCGCCGAGACGGCGCAGCTGGCTGGTGATGGTGCCACCCGATTCGGCCTTCCATTCCCATACCCGCTTGATGAATCCATCGCGGCCAAGGTCGTGGCGCGTCTTGCCTTCGTCGGCCAGTTGCCGCTCGACGACCATCTGGGTAGCGATGCCGGCATGGTCGGTTCCCGGCTGCCACAATGCATCGCGGCCCTTCATTCTCTGGTAGCGGATGAGGATGTCCTGGAGGGTGTTGTTGAGCGCATGGCCCATATGCAGGCTGCCGGTCACGTTCGGCGGCGGAATAACGATGGTGAAGGGGTCGGCGTCGGGTTTCTGCCCGCACGCGAACGCTTCGTCCCTCACCCACTCGCCGTACCGTTTTTTCTCGATCTCGGCCGGCCGATAGGTCTTGTCCAGCATGGCTGGCAGCCCTCGCTGATTCTCGAAAAACCGGGAATGTTATAGCGCCCGGAGAACCCGGACGGAAGGGAACCGGGATTGGCCGGCGGATTCTAGTCTTCGAGCCGCTCGGCCCGGTTGACCATGGTGTCGATTTCTTTTTTGACCAGGCGCTCGATCAGATACGGCAGGTTGCGGTCCAGCCATTCCCGGAGGATGGGCTTGAGCATCTCCCGGACCATCCCTTCGAGGGTCAAATCCTTGCTCGACCGGCTGATCGACACGTCGCGGCGATCGAGGATCGCGCGGGCGAGCTCCGCCAAAACATCGGTGGAAGCCCGCACGGTCGGCGCCGACATGATGTCGGTGGTAATCATGTCGGGGGTCAACTGCAGCACGTCGGCCATCGGTTCCGGCATATGGGCCCGCGGTGGCGGCGCGGCATGATGTTGGGGCATCGGCTCGGGTTCCGGCTCATAGGCGGGCTCCAATGCCTGCGCGAACGGGTCGGCCGCCATCTCCTGCATCGGCTCTGGTTCCATGGCTAGGGCCATCTCCTGCTCCGGCATCGGCGCCGGCTCGAGTTCCGGCTCGGCCATCGGCGGTGGCGCGGCGGTCGCAGGCGCCGCGGTAGGCATCGGGGCCGGGGCGGGCGCGGGCGCCGCAGCCGCCGGCTGTCCGGCGGCGGCTTCTTCCTCTTCCTCGGACAGGATCCGGCGGATCGACGCCAAGATGTCTTCCATCGAGGGTTCGTCGCCGCCCGAGCCGGGTGTCGCTGGCTTTGCCGTGTCTTCGCTCATGAGCCGTCCACTACACCGAAATAGGGAATCCGCTCGGCACGCGACAGTAATCGCCAAATATTAACAAAAAGTATGACACCGGGGCCCGAAACACCAGAAAGTTTCGCCTTTCCTGGTTAATTTGACCTCTATTTCTCGTTGTCGCTCCTCATTCACCCCCGGTGACATCCTACTCGATCCCACCCTTGCCGGTGGTGCCGAACCATTTGTCGCGCACCTCGTCATAATGCTTGATCGGGTCGTAAAGTTCCGCCGGCAGTTTCATTTCGCGCGCCGTCAGTTGTCCTACCGCCGCTTTCAACTGGAATATCGCCACTACTTCATCGCGCTGCGCGCGCACGTGGTTGACGCGGGAATCGAGCAACTCCTGCTCCGCGTCGAGCACGTCGAGCACCGTTCGTGAACCGACCTGGGCCTCACGCTCGACGCCTTCCAGCGCCACGACGTTGGCATCGATTTGGCTCTTGAACGCCTTCACCCGGGCGCTCGCCGTAGACAGGGACTCCCAGGCTCGGGTCGCAGCCTCGACGGAATCGCGGCGTGCTTTGTCTATGGCAAACAGCTTTTCGGCGGCCGTCTGCTTTGCCTCGCGCAGGCGCGAATAGTCCGCACCCTGTTGATAGAGCGGCACCGTCAGGTTCAGCTTCACTTCGGCGGTATCGACCCGTCGGTCCTCGATCGAGGCTTCGAGGTTTCGGCTCACGCCGGTGGTGACATTGATTTCAGGCAGCAATTCGCCGCGCGCCTGGGCAACCGCATCCAATTGCGCTAGCTTGTCGAATTCGGCGCTGACGACATCGGGATTATTGACCGCCGCCGCCTTCAGCGCCGCATCCTGGTTTTCCGGTAGCCCGCCGGGCAACTCCGGCGCCTTCAGGTTCCTGGCCGATGGCATGCCGACGATCTTTTGGTAGGCGGCTCGCGACGCTTCTAGGTCGCCCTCGGCCTGGATACGGTCGGCGATCGCCTTCGCCAGGCGCGCTTCCGCCTGATGGACATCGGTGCGGGTGATCTCGCCGACGTCGAAGCGATCACGTGTTGCCTCGAGCTGGCGCTTCAAGACCTGCTCGTTGTTGATGTTCAGCTTCACCACCGCCTCGTCCCGAAACACGTCGAGGAATGCCGTCGCCGCGCTAAGCAGAATATCCTGCTCGGTCTTGACCAGGCGTGCCCGCTCGGCGCGCACCGTGTTCTCGGCGCCGCTGGTCGCGGCAAGCGTCCGGCCACCGCGGAACAACGGCTGGGTCAAGGTGACGCCGACGCTGCGCGGTTCCACGTGTTGTCCGCCGAGAGTAGTGCTGCCACCGGAGCCGCCGCCCTTGGTGGTGATGCCGGAAAGACCGGCGTTGCCGGTGATCTCGACGCTGGGGCGCCAGTTGGACAGCGCCTGAGGCACCCGTTCATCGGTGGCGCGCAATCGCGCCCGCTGACCCAGCAGGGTCGGATTGTTGAGATAGGCGGCCGTCAACGCGTCCTCAAGCGACTGGGCATGTGCATACCCCGGCGGAAACAGGCCCAGGCAGAAAGAAATGATCAAAAACCCCGGGACGTTCAGCGATCGTCTCGTCATGCCGTTCGCCCCCCTGCCCGGTCTTCAAGTCGTCGCACCATTTCCGAGGCACTTTACCTGCGTCCGGACTCGCAGGTAAAGGATTGAGAGTCCCGCGGGTTGCGAGCAAACCCAAAAAACTGCCGGAATCCCGGGACTTTTTGAACGCCGTGGTGGTTCGAATCGGCGACCGGCGGCGAAACGGAATTCACGCGGGCGACCTGAGTTGTGTCCGTTAGGGGAGTGCCGATTCGCGGTCGTCCGCCTTCGCGGCGGATGTCGCATGGCGCGGGCAGCGCAAAATTACGTGGTATAGGCGTCAGAAAATGAAGGCAGCCTTGCGCTCGAATCCCGGCAGCAACGGTGTGCCGGCGTCGAATATCTCACGGGTAGTAAGGATGCCGCGACGACGGGTCGCCAGCATGCCCTTGCCGACGCCGTTGCCGGCGACGATGGCGACCAAGCGGCCGCCCTCGGCCAACTGAGACGACACGGATTCCGGAATCTCAGCGACCGCGCCGTCGAAGAAGATCACGTCGAACGGCGCCTGGTCCCGGCATCCGTCCGCCAGCACGCCTTCGATCACCGCGACGGTGTCGATGCCCATGCCGGTCAATGTCTGGCTCGCCTGCCGCGCCAACGCGGCGTCACTCTCCACCGCGACCACGGCTCCGACCAGGTGCGACAGAACGGCCGCCGCGTAGCCGGTGCCGCAACCGATGGTCAAAGCTAGGTCGCCGGCCGTCGGCGACGCCTCCTGCATCAGGCGGGCGACGACCATCGGCTCCATCAGATAGCGCCCGTCACCGACCGGGATCGCCTCGTCCACATAGGCAACGCCGCGCAGTTCCTTCGGCACGAATGCCTCGCGCGGCACTGTGGCCATGGCCGCGATCAGCCGCTCGTTGGTCACCCGGTTGGGGCGAATCTGGCTTTCCACCATGTTGTGGCGGGCGGCGGCAAAATCCACGTCGGATCCCTCTCGTTTACGGCGTCCACGAGCCCGGATTTATAGGCCGGGAGACGACGGAAGACAATGCCGCGCTCGCCAGCCGCCGCGACGTTCTCCGGTCGCCGGAAGACCCGGCCGCTCGCCTTGACCCGGTCGGCGGCAGAGTCTAAGTTCGCCACCCCGATCGCCGTATCGGAAGGCCGCTCCCGGTGTTTTCGTTTGCGGCGAGAGCGCCCGAAAATTACGCTGGCGCGGTGGCGGAGTGGCTACGCAGCGGCCTGCAAAGCCGTGTACACCGGTTCGATTCCGGTCCGCGCCTCCAGGTTCATCCGGCGTAGCTCAGTTGGTAGAGCAAGCGGCTGTTAACCGCTGGGTCGCAGGTTCGAGTCCTGCCGCCGGAGCCATTTTCCAGGGGGTTGGGTTCGGGCCCAACCCCCTGAAGCTTTCCCGGAACGGATGCGGGCGGCGTATAATCGGCGGCTCGAAAACGATGGAGGGTTGCTTGCGCGACCGGCTTCGACGATTGCTCGTCGCCGCGGCGCTGATCGCCGGCCTCGGCGCCTGCGAGGGGATCACGCCGCTGACCGCGGACGCAACCCAGCCGCCGTCGATCCATGGCCAGTCGCCGATCAGGATTCCCGAGTGGGCGGGCAAGCGGCCGTCGCCCTATGACGGCACTTACGAAGGCTACCTGATCAACGAGTCCGTCTATTTCTTCTGCCCGACCGGGACCATCTATTTCCCGCTGTCGTTCGAGATCGCCAACGGCCTGGTGCGGCGCACGGACAATCGGGCGCAGGCGGCCCCGGTCGACGGCTACATCAACGATCACGGCGTGTTCGTCGCCAACACGTCGTTGAAGGCGGTTTTCGGACAGCTGTTCATCGGCTCGATCTCCGACGACCGGATGCGGGGCGAGTGGCGGTCGAGTCGTCGGCTGTGCTATGGCCGCATCGAACTGGTGCGGGTGGTCGACGACCAGCGCTATTGCGAGGACCGGCTGAGCGGCAAGCCCTACGCCACCCGAACCGAGTGCCGCGGCATCGATCGCTTCCTGACCAAGCGCGAATTCGAGGCGATGCCGAAAACGACCGAAAAGAGCTGAGCGCCGCCCGGTCAGCGGCTGACGGTGATGATCCCGAGACCACCCCAGGAAAGCATCTCCCGCGGACCGAAGTAATAGACCAGGCTGTCTTCCGGGTAGTACCAGCCTTCCTTCACCGGCACCAGACGCAGTTCCGCGGTTTTCCCGGCGCCGATCCCGAACCCGACGACGCACGGCCGCGTCGCCGTGCCGCCACCGCCCGACACCTGCTCCAGCGCCACCGCGCGCAGGAATTCGTCGGCGCCGAAGGTGCGCTGCGTGTTGTCCTTGTTGGCGAGCCTGAGGATGGTCGGCTGCCCGAGTCTGAGGTCGACCCCGTAGGTGGAAAACCGGCCGTCCTTGATGTCGACGTTGACGACTTTGGCCCTCGACCAGTTGACTCCGTCGAGATGCTTGGGCGCGTCGGTGAAGCATTGTCCATCGATGCGCGTATACTGGACGAGGTCGTAAGCGACGTTCTCGGTGGCGCAGGCGGCGAGGCCCGCCGCCGCGGCAACCGTCAACAATGAGCGGACCATGCGCATGGTCGAATCCTCCGTGTGGTCCCGGTGCCCAGGCAAGCAAGAGTCGTAACACTCCCTCCGCCGCTCCCCAAGGGGTTTTTTGCGCGCCGCCGCGATGCCGGGCCGCCGCCCGGCGGCGCCCCACTTGCGGCACCGGCCGCCCACCGGCCGCGCATCGCCGCCGGCGCGTTGTGTTTCCAAGCCGGACGGGGCAACATCCGTCATGGCCATGCCCGATCGCCCGTTCCGCCGGTTGGCGGCGTTGCTGTTGGCGGCGGGTCTCGCCGCCGCGGTGTCGCCGGAGCCGGCGCAGGCGGCCGCCTGCCCGCCCACCGAATCGACGCCGCTGGTGTCGATGAGCACGCTGCCGGGCTATCTTTACTACGACACCAGCCACAGCAGCGGCGAGCTCGATCGGCTGCAAGGCCGCACCGGCAGCGCCGACCGTCGCCACGGCTGGCATCCGATCGGCCTGACCCTGACCGAGTTGCAGTTCCGCATGCAGATCCGGGTCAATACGCTCGCCCGCGCCGATAACTCGCATTGCGCCGTGATTGCCGCCGTCGACGCATCGCTCGGCTACGACAAGATCACCGTCTACGTCGACCGCCGCTATCAGCCGGGAAGCTGTCAGCACCAATCGGTGCTCGACCACGAACACACGCACGTGGCGGTGTTCCGCGATACGCTGGCGATCTACGCGCCGAAGGTCGAGCAGCGGCTGACCGAGGCGGCGCAACGGCTGAAGCCGGTCACTGCGCGCACCGCCGAGCAGGCGGCGGCGAAGCTACAGAAGGCCCTGCAACGGGAGATGGAGCCGACGTTCAACGAGATGAACCGGCGGCTCGACACAGACAACGCGCGCCTCGACGGCAAGGACAACTACCTGCGAGAACAGTCCCGCTGCTCCAAGTGGTGAGGCCGCGCGGCCGCGCCACCTTGACGCCCGCCGGCCCCTTGGCGAGACTACACGCGGCGGGACGATCAGCGCCCGCGGCCGAAGCGAAACGCCGCCGGCCGGGCGCGAAACACGGGACGGATGGGTTTGGGGATGAGCGAGCCGACCCTGGAATCGCGGGCCGCGGATGACGATCTGCACTTGGCGCAGACGGAAATTCGTCACCTTAGGAACACCATCGGCGCGCTGCGCGAAGAGCTCGAGGGCCTGCAGTTCGAAAAGGAGCAAAGCGTCCAGAGGGCGGTCGCCGACGCCGCAGACGAGGCGACGCAGCTCAAGGAAACGGCGGTGGCGCTGCGCGACGAGCTGGAAAGCCTGCAGTTCGAGAAAAACCGGGCGGTCCAGGAGGCGGTCGCCAATTCCACCGACGAGATGATGCAATTGAAGAAGACTGCCCAGGCGCTTCGCGACGAGTTCGAGAACCTGCGATTCGAGAAGGACAAGGCCGTTCAGGAAGCGGTCGCCAATTCGCACGACGAGATCACGCAATTGAAAAGGACCGCCCAGGCGCTCCGCGACGAGTTGGAGACCCTGCGTTTCGAGAAGGACAGGGCGGTTCAGGAGGCGGTCGCCAATTCGCATGACGAGATCCAGCAATTGCAGAAGACCGCCCAGGCGCTGCGTGACGAGCTCGAGAACCTGCGATTCGAGAAGGATGAAAGCGTGCAACGGGTGGTCGCCGAAAAACACGATGAGATCACGCAGTTGAAGGAGACGGCCGCGGCGCTGCGCGAGGAGTTGGACGCCATCAAGGTCCGGTATGAGGATAAAATCCAGGAACTCGGGCGCGCGTCGCGGGACGAGATCAAGCAGTTGCAGGACACCGCGGCGGTGCTGCGGCAGAAATGGGAAGCCCGGGATTCGGGCACGGGGAAAGGCGAATAGCCATGGCAAGCACGATCGGCGGCGGACAGGCGGCGGCGAACGACCGCGCGGCACGAAAATCCGGAGGCGGTGCCCGCCCGGACCGAGTGACCATGTTGCGCCACGCCGACAAAAAGCTGCAGCAGGCGGAGATGCTGCTCAACGTGTCGCGCCGGGTGGCGGCGATCGAAAGCCTGGACGAAATCCTGAAGACCCTGATCGAAATGATCGCCTGGGAACTGGGGGCCGAGCGGGCGTCGCTGTTCCTCAACGACCCGGCGACCGGCGAGCTCTACTCCCGCGTCGCCCAGGGCAACTTCTCGCGCGAGATCCGAATGCTCAACTCGACCGGCATCGCCGGCGCGGTGTTCCATTCCGGCGACGGCGAGATCATCCCCGACGCCTACAAGGACAAGCGGTTCAACCGTAACGTCGACGAGCAAACCGGGTTCCGTACCACGACCATCGTCTGCGCGCCTGTGAAGACGGTGAAGGGCGAGGTCATCGGCGTCACCCAGGCGCTGAACAAGAAGAATGGCCAGTTCACCGCCGACGACCTCAACCTGCTGGAGGCGATCACCACCCAGGCCGCGGTCGCCCTGCAAAGCACGCAGTTCGTCGAGCGGATGAAGAAGAACCGCGAGAAGGAGCTGGAATTCCTGGACGTGGTCTCCGACGTCACCTCGGAGCTGGAGCTCGGTACGCTGCTCGCCAAGGTAATGAGCGAGGCAACGCGGATGCTGAACGCCGACCGCTCGACGCTGTTCCTCAACGACCCCAAGACCAACGAGCTGTTCTCGCGCGTCGCCATGGGCGATTCGATCGGCGAGATCCGGCTGCCCAACCACATGGGCATCGCCGGGGCGGTGTTCAAATCCGGCAAGACCGTCAACATCCCCTACGCCTACGCGGACCTGCGCTTCAATCCGGCGTTCGACAAGAAGACCGGATATTTCACCCGCTCCATCCTGTGCGTCCCGATCGTCAACAAGGACGGCAAGACCATCGGCGTGACGCAGGTGCTGAACAGGCGCGGCGGGCCGTTCAACGACGAGGACGAGCAGCGCCTGAAGGCATTCACCGCCCAGGTGTCGATCGCGCTCGAGAACGCCAAGCTGTTCGAAGACGTCCAGAACATGAAGAACTACAACGAGAGCATGCTGGAAAGCATGTCGAACGGCGTCATCACCATGGACGACGACGGCAAGATCGTCACCTGCAACAAGGCTGGACTCCGGATCATGCGTGCCAACGCCAAGGACGTGCTCGGCAAGCCGGCCGGGGAGTTCTTCACCGGACCCAACGCCTGGGTCATGGAGCGGGTAAAGAAAGTCGAGGAATCCCAGGAGCAGGACGTATTGATGGACGCGGTGCTGGAATTCAACGGTGACAAGATTTCGGCCAACGTCAGCTTCCTGCCACTGGTCAGCGAGGAAGGCAAGAAGCTGGGCTCGATGATCATGATCGAGGACATCTCGTCCGAGAAGCGCATGAAGTCCACCATGTCGCGCTACATGGACCCGGGGCTGGCCGACCAGCTGCTTTCCGGCGGCGACGAGCTATTGGGCGGCAAGAGCATCGAGGCCACAATCCTGTTCTCAGACGTCCGCAGCTTCACCACGCTCACCGAGGAGTTGGGCCCGCAGGGCACGGTGGCGATGCTGAATGAGTACTTCACCATCATGGTCGATTGCATCAGCCGCGAGGGCGGCATGCTCGACAAGTTCATCGGCGACGCCATCATGGCCGGTTTCGGCCTGCCGATCGCCCACGACGACGACCCGGACCGGGCGGTGCGCGCCACCATCTCGATGATCCAGGAGTTGCGCGCCTGGAACGTCGAGCGCGAGAAGAAGGGGCAGAGGCCGATCGACATGGGCATCGGGCTGAACACCGACAACATCGTGTCGGGCAACATCGGCTCGCCGAAGCGCATGGACTTCACGATGATCGGCGACGGCGTCAACCTGGCGGCGCGGCTCGAATCCGCGTGCAAGCAGTATTCGGCGCGCATCCTGATCAGCGAATTCACCCGCAAGAAGCTGAAGGGCACGTACCGGATGCGCGACGTCGATCTGGTGGTCGTCAAGGGCAAGACCAAGCCGGTCGGCGTCTACGAGGTGCTCGACTACCACACCGACGAGACGTACCCGAACCTGATGGACAATGTGAATTACTTCAACGAGGCGGTGAAGCAGTACCGCAAGGGCGACTGGGACAATGCGGTCACGAAGTTCAGGGAAGCGATCAAGGCCAACCCCAGCGACAAGCTGGCCGAAACCTACATCGAGCGCTGTGAACACCTGAAGGCGGAGCCGCCGAAGGAGTGGAACGGCGTCTGGGTGATGAAGTCGAAGTAGGCCCGACCCGGTCGCGACGCCGCCGCACCCCCGGTCGAAACTGGTCAAGTCGTTGATCGGAAAGGAAACATGCCGGAATCCGGCGCGCCGGATCAACAAAAGTAGACAAAAATCGACAGAAGTGAACACCGGCCCGGCACCGGCGACCGCAAGACTCTGTTACGCGGTGGCGGGGGTCATGTTTGGTCGGGCGGCGGGTGGTACGCCGCCGCCAGCAACCCTGGTATACGTGTTACGTCGCTGGCCAGAGCCGGTTGCGGCCGGCACGACGAGGAGGACTCGCGAGCGCGAGGACAGCATGGCCGTTTCCGATCAACTGATCCTGTTCGGCGGGGCGCTGCTGCTGCTCAGCATCCTGGCCAGCGTCGTCTCGTCCAGGGTTGGCGCGCCGTTGCTGCTGGTGTTCCTGGTCATCGGCATGCTGTTGGGCGAGGACGGGCCCGGTGGCATCGACTTCGACGATTTCGGAAGCGCCTACCTGATCGCCAGCCTGGCGATCGCCATCATCCTGTTCGACGGCGGTTTCCGCACGCCTTTCGCCGCCGTCCGCACCGCCTGGGGGCCGGCAACGGCGCTGGCGACGATCGGCGTGTTGGTGACGGCGGCGTCGACCGGGTTGGCGGCGGAGATTTTTTTCGCCGACGGCTTGCTGGAGGCGTTGCTGGTTGGCGCCGTCGTAGCCTCAACCGACGCCGCCGCGGTATTCCTGCTGTTGCACCAGCGCGGCATGGAGCTGCGCCGCCGCGTCAGCGCCACCCTCGAGGTGGAGTCCGGTGTCAACGACCCGATGGCGGTGTTTCTGACCGTCACCCTGGTCGAGGCGATCACGCTCGGCGGTGCCGGGCACGTTGCTACGACGATCGCCGGGAGCCTGATGTTGCAGCTCGGCCTCGGCGCCGTCATCGGGCTGGCCGGCGGCGCGGTGCTGACCTGGATGGTCAACCGCCTTGAGCTGGCGCCCGGGCTTTACCCGGTCTTCGTGGTGGCGGCTGCCTTGGTCATCTTCGGCGGCGCTCAGTCGCTCGGTGGCAGCGGCTTCCTCGCCGTCTATCTAGCCGGCATCCTGTCGGGGAACCGGCGACTAAGGGCCAGCAAGCTGGTCAGGCGCTTCCACGATGGTATCGCCTGGGTCAGCCAGATCGTCATGTTCGTGATGCTCGGGTTGCTGGTCACTCCGACCAACCTGCTGCCCGATCTCGTCGAGGCGGCGGTGGTGGCGGTGTTCCTGATCTTCGTGGCGCGGCCACTGGCGGTCCTCCTCTGCCTCGCGCCCTTCCGCTTCACGCCCAAGGAGCGCCTGTTCATCTCGTGGGTCGGCCTCAGGGGCGCGATGCCGATTTTTCTCGCCATCATTCCGGTGCTTGGCGGCGTTCCCGACGGGCTCCGCTACTTCAACGTGGCGTTCCTGGTGGTGCTTGCGTCGCTGCTGCTGCAGGGCTGGACGGTGCCGTGGCTGGCGAGACGGCTCGACGTCGAGGTGCCGCCCCACCCGGAGCCGAGCGGCAAGCTCGACATCGACCTGCCGTCGGCCCTCGACCGCGACGTGGTTGGATACCGCGTCGCCGCCGACAGCGTGGTGGCCAATAAGCAGATCGAGACGGTGGCGCTGCCCGGACGGACCCGCATCATCGCCGTGCTCAGGCAGAACCTGGTGGTGCCGCTCAATCACCTGCGCGAGCTTAAGCCCGGCGACTTCGTGCTGATGGTAGCGCCGCCCGAGCACGTGTTCGCGGTCGACCGGCTGTTCATGGTCCGCTCGCGGGTCGAGCGCGCATTTGCCGGTCTCAGTCTCGGCGACTTCTCGTTCCCGGCGGAGGTGACACTCGGCGAGATGGCGCGGGCATACGATCTGCCGGCCGCTGCGGGCGAGCGCAAGATGAGCCTCGGCGCTTTCGTCGGCGCCAGGCTGGGGGCCGACGCCGCCGTCGGCGATTGCTGCCGGATCGGCAATTCCGAGCTGATCGTCGAGGCAATGGACGGCGACCGCGTTACCCGCGTCACGCTGAGGCTGGAGGCCGCCGAGCTGTCGCTGCTGCCGAGCGATTGGCGCGGCCGGTTGCGCCGGCTGCCCGGCGCGTGGCGCGACCGGCTGATCGCCTTGCCCGGCGGGTTGCGGCGGCACCTGGCATCGTCGATGCGCGCCGCCGGCGAGCGGCTCAAGGCGACGTCCCTCGCGTTGACGACCCGCTGGCGGGAAAAAGCCGGCGACGGCAAGGCCAACGGCAAGTCCGGACGCTGAGCCACCTTAAAAAAGAAAGGGCGGCCGCAGCCGCCCCTCCTTCATTCGCTAAACCGTGTCGGCTACATGCCGAGTTTCTTCTTGGTGGCGTCGTCGGCCATGCCGGTGACTTTCAGGCTGTTGGCCTTCTGGTAGTTCCTTAGAGCGGCTTTCGTCTTTCCGCCCATCAGGCCGTCGACCTTCAGCTTGGCGCCCTGCTTGTTGAGCGCTTCCTGTAACGCCGACACCGCCGGATCGGCCTTTGCCTTCATGGCCTTCTTTTCCATCTTCATTGCCGGCTTGGCTTTGTCCTGAGCCACCGTCGCCGACGGCGCGAGCGCGCCAAAAGCGAACAGGCCGGTCACGACCGCGGCCGCGGTCTTCATCGCGATGTTCTTCATTGTGGGTTTCTCATCAAGTTGTGTGTTGATCGATCACGCTCCGGATACCGTCCTTCCTAGACGGCGGTTTGACGCGCGTTTTTGGGCGAGGTTCCGAAAGGTTGCGAATATTACGCCTTTCGATAGCTTTTGCCTAGCGCTATCAGCGACTTACGTAAACGGCCCGGCGGCCCCAGGCAAGCGGCCGGTTTGCGGGCCGCCGGTCAGCGGTGGATGGGTTTCGGCTCCAGCCTCTTCAGGCGTTCGCTCTGGTCGCGGTAGAAGTCCTCGCCGCGGCGTTGCTTGAAGACGCGCATGTTGATCTGCTTGAAATCTACCATTTCGCGCGCCGCTTCCGGCCGCATGCGCTTGACGTCGTCGGCCAGTTGCACCTGCGCGAACACCTGGTCCGGCGGCGTCAAGCGCTCGAAGATCTTGCCGCTGGCGCCGCGCAGGTCGGTCTCGCCGGCCAGTTTTGCCCGCTCGTACCACATGAAGGCCTTGCGGTAATCCTGCTTTATGCCCTGGCCATGCTCGTACATCCAGGCCAGGAAATCCATTGCCGGCGGATGCTCTTCCAGCTCAGCGCGCTGACGGACGACCTCGGCATCATACCAGTCGGAAACCCCGGTTTCGACGCTCTGCTTGGACTTGCGCCAGATCGCATCGGTCATGACGAACGTGTCGCTCGAATAGGGATAGCGTTCGGCGGCGGGCACCGCGGCGGCGGACGCGGCAACCGCCATCACGCCGGCGGTCGCAGCGGGTTGCGACGCGCTCGCTTCCCCCGGCCAGCGGGTGACGTGGAACCATTCGCGATACTTGGTTTCGGGATTGAAGAAGCTGTGGCTTTGGAAATAGCCGTGCACCGGCAGCGCCGTCGCGCCGAGCAAAGCCGTCAAAAGCGATATTTTAATAATACGAGTCATAGCCCGGTCTGCTGTTCGACCCGTGCGGACCTTCTCAAGCCGACTCGTTGCCTCAATTATGGTTTTTTCTTTTTGAGAGGGGGGCGCAAGATATCCGTTTGGGCCCCTGACTAGAGGCGATTTCAGGATATTCCGCAAGGGCCGGCTGTGATCGCTGTCACAGGCGTGCAAATTCCCCGGAAACCGGCCGCCGCGACCGGCTCGCGGCGCGGCCATGGCGGCTTTCCGGACACCCGCCAGCATCGCTCCGGTGGCGGCGCGAGGCTCGATTCCCGTCGCCACTGCCTAAGGGTGATGCTATTTCGATGTCGCGATGTAGGTGCCGTCCCAGTCGGGCGGCGGCGGGCTCGCCTCGTATTCGGCGATCCGCTCCTCGTAAAGGTCATAGAGCTCGTCCAGCCCGTAGGGCTCGCACAGGATCCGGCATTCTTTGAGCTTCTTCCTCGCCTTCGCCCAGTCCCTGGCACGGTAGGCGGCGAGCATCTGGTCGTGGTGGCCGCGCAGCGTCCGGAAGTCCGGGTTCTGCTCCAGCGTCTCGTCGCCGAGCAGCGCGAAGATGTTGATGCCGACGGTCTTGCCCTTGACCTGGATCTTGTCGAGCTCGATGGTCGCCAGCTCCGGCACCTTTTCGTGAGTGTTGGCGCCGAGGACGACGTTGACGCCGTAGGATTTGCTCTGGCCCTCGAGGCGCGAGGCCAAATTCACGTTGTCGCCGAGCACCGAGTAGTCAAACCGCTGGTCGGATCCCATGTTGCCGACCACCACGTGGCCGGTGTTGAGCCCGAGACCGACTTTGAGCGGGATGTGCTTGCGGCCTTCCGCTTGCGCCTCTTTTTCCAGTCGCTCGTTCAGGGGGGCCATCTCGCCGACCATCGCCAGCGCCGACAGGCAACCGTTGCGGGCGTGGTTGGGATCGTCCATCGGCGCGTTCCAGAACGCCATGATGCAGTCGCCCATGTACTTGTCGACCGTGCCCCGGTTCTTGAGGATGACGTTGGTGAGCGGCGTCAGCAGCTTGTTGATCAGCTTGGTCAGGCCGACGGCGTCGAACTGCTCGGAGATGGTGGTGAAGCCGCGCACGTCGCAGAACAGCATGGTCATTTCCCGCATCTCGCCGCCGAGAGTCAGCTTGTCAGGGTCCTCGGCCAGCTTCTCGACCATGTCCGGCGACAGGTAGTGGGCGAAGGCGTCGCGGACCTGGCGCCGGTTGGCCTCCTCCTTGGCGTAGCCGGTGTAGGTCAGTGTGGTATAGAGGAGACCGATGGCGATGATGGCGTAGCCGGCGTCGAACAACTGAAGATGCCGGTCGAACAGGTACCACGACGTGCCGGCGGCACCGCCCGCCACCACCAGGAACAACACCATCGTCCACTTGGCGCCGACCATTGGCACCAGGATGACCATCAACAGGCCGCCGACCAGCACCAGCGTCATCTCGGCAGCATTGAAGTAGTTGGGCCGGGACAGCCACTTCCTGTGCAGTGCCGATTCGATCAGTTGCACGTGGACCTCAACCCCGGGGATCACTTTCTCCGTCGGCGTGGCGCGGATATCGAGGAGGCCCACCGCCGAGGTACCGACGATGGTCATCTTGCCCTTGATCATCTTCGGGTCGGCGGTGCCGTCGAGGATGCTCTTGGCGGAGACGTACTTCTTCTTGTCGCTCTTCGAGAAGTACGGCCAGACGCGGCCGCGCTCGTCGGTGTCGATCTTGAGTCCCTTCGGCGGGAACTGCCTGGCGCTGGCGATTCCGACGGCGTTGACTCCGGCGGGGTTGGTTTCGACCAGGATCGTCGGGCGTCCGAAGGCGACCCGCAGCATCTCCACCGACAGCGACGGGTAGAGATCGTCCTCGAAAACGAAAAGCGTCGGCACCCGGCGCACGATGCCGTCGGGTTCGGGAACCAGCGAGAAGATGCCGTGGCCGGTGGCCACCGGCTCGATGACGGAAACGTTGCGCACCAACGACTGGAAGCGCGGCAAATATGGATGCGGCTTCGGTCCCTTGAGCGCCACCGATTTCTTGACCGGCGGCCCCTTCTTGGTCTCCACCTTTTCCCAGTAGCCGGCCTGGCCGAGAACGACGCGGCTTCGCTTGATGACATTGGCGAACACCTGGTCGTTGCTGGGCAGCGCCTTGAGCTTGGCCTTGGTGGCTTCGTCGAGGCCGACCACGGTGTCCGGGATCTTGTCCGGATTCATCCTGTCGGGCTCGGCGAACACGACGTCGAACGCCACCAGCGCGGCGCCCATCTGCATCAGGTTCTGCACCAGCTTGGCGATGGTGGTGCGCGGCCACGGCCATTGACCGATCTCGGCCAGGCTTTGCTCGTCCAAATCGATGATGGTGACGGGCTTGCCCTCGGGCGGCGGAATCTCGCGCGGCTTCAGCAACTGGTAATAATCGAAGGTCTTGAGGCGCAGGTATTCGAGCGGGTACGGGTTGGTGTAGTAGAGGAAGAGGAAGCCGACCAGCATCGCCACGCCGAGCAGGCGCTCGAAGCTGAAGGCAGAACGCAGGAATTTAACCATTGCCGCCGCCTTCGCTGCCCAATCCGAAACGAATCTCGAACCCCGTCACCGGCGCCGATCCCCCCTGGTGGGCGTTGGGAGCCGGCGTTACTACACAAGCCCGATGTTTCCCGGTCAAGCCGAAATTGTCTTCGCACCGGCGACCGGCGCGGCCTTCGGCGACTGTCCGAAACCCGCCTGAGCCGCCACCGACAGCGAAATTGCGATCGCCGGCGGCGCGCCCACGCCCGCGATCGACGGTCGCCGCGCCACAATCCCGCCATCAACATGGGCTGGCATAGGTGCTGCGCAGAACGTATATATTGCACCCATGAGCACCCCCGGAAGCAGCCCCAATTCACGCTCCTGGCTGAAGCCCTTCATGCTGCCGCTGAAGCCGGTGTTCCGCGAGGTTCTGGCGATGTCGGCGTTCGTCAACCTGCTCGCGCTCGGGGTGCCGTTATTCACCATGCAGGTGTACGACCGCGTCATCGCCAATGCCGGCCTCAGCACCCTATGGGGCCTGATGATCGGCATGCTGTTCGTGGTGCTGTTCGACTGGGTGCTCCGCCATTCGCGGTCGCGCATCATGCAGACGGTGGCGCTGCGCGTCGACGTCCTGGTCGGCCGCCAGATGTTCAACAAGTTCGTTTCGTTGCCGCTGCACATTCTGGAATCCAGGCCCGCTAACCATTGGCAGTCGCTGTTCCGCGACGTCGACGTGGTGCGCAACACGCTCAGCGGCGCCTCGGCGCTGCTGGTCGCGGACCTGCCCTTCGCCATCCTGTTCCTGGGCCTGATCTTCGTGATTGCAGCGCCGATCGCGATGGTGCTGCTGGTGATCATCCCGGTGTTCATGTTCGTCGCCTGGAAATCGGGCAGCACCATGGCCGCCGCCAATCGGGCCGAGCGCGCCACCTCCCAGAACCGCGACGCGCTGGTTGCGGAAATGATCGCCGGGCGCTCGACCATCAAGGCGCTGGCGCTGGATCAGTCGATGCGCCCGATGTGGGAGGCCAAGCACGCCGAGAACATCGAGCAGTCGGTGATGCGCGGCGCCAAGACCGATCTCTACACCAATTTCGGCGGCAGCCTGACCATGATCACGTCGCTGTTCCTGACCTCGGTCGGCGCCGTCTACATCGTCAATCAACAACTGACCATGGGCGCGCTGGTCGCCACCAACATGCTGAGCGGCCGGCTTCTGGGGCCACTCAACCAGCTGGTGTCGCAGTGGCGCACCTTCAACGGCTTCAAGCAGTCCGTCGAGCGCCTAGGCGAGGTGTTCGCGATGGAAAGCGAGCGCGAGACCAGCGAAATCAAGCTGGAGCGGCCGAACGGCGAGATCCGCCTTGAGAACGTCAGCTTCGCCTATGGCAAGGACATGGCGCCGGTGGTCGACAACGTGACGCTGACGATCAAGTCCCGCGGCGTGCACGCGCTGGTCGGCCGCAATGGCAGCGGTAAGACGACGCTAATGAAGCTGATCCAGGGGCTGTACGCGCCGACCGGCGGTCGGGTGCTGCTCGATGGCGCCGACATCGCCCAGTTCACGCGCATCGAGCTGGCGCACTGGATGGGCTACGTGCCGCAGGAATCGGTGCTGTTCGCCGGCACCGTCCGCGACAACATCATCCACCGCGTGCCCGCCGCCACCGACGACGAGATCATCCGCGCCGCGACCCAAGCCGGCGTGCACCATTTCATCATCGACCTGCCGGACGGCTACGGCACTGAGATCGGCGAGGCCGGGCAACGGCTCTCCGGCGGCCAGCGACAGCGCATCGCCATCGCCCGCGCGCTGGTCGGCGATCCGCCGGTGCTGCTGCTCGACGAGCCGTCGTCGAGCCTCGACCGCCAGGCCGAGCAGGAGCTGCGCCAGACGCTGACCGACATCGGCCGTCAACGCACCGTCATCATCATCACCCACAGCCCGATCCTGCTCGCTGCGTGCGACGACCTGGTGGCGCTGGACCGCGGCAAGGTGGCGTTGGCGGGCCCGTCGAAGGAAATCCTGCCGAAACTGTTCGGCCAGGCCCCGAAAGCCGCCCCCGGGACTGCCGCCACCGCCGCCATGCCGACGCCGGCGCGCCCAGCCGCCGCGGCGGCGCCGCGACCGGCTGCCTCCCCGCCCAGACCGCCAATGCCGGCCGCCGCCAAGCCGCCGGTGCCGATCCCCGCCGCCGCTAGGGCGGCGGTGCCGCCGCATCCGGTTGCCAAGCCGGCGGCACCCGCCACAGCCGCCCGCCCGGCGGCGACTACGCAGCCGGCCCATAAAACCATGGCCATGGGACCCGCAAGGGCGGCGCCGAAGGTCGGCCCCGCCGCCGCCAAGGCGGCGGCACGCCCGGCGCCGGCGGTTGCCCCGCAGGTCGCCGCCAATCCCGGCAATAACAACCGGCCGCGGCCGTCGACCGCCGATCCGAGCGTGCCCGGCGGCAACATGTTCCGGCTGTCCGGCAACCCCACCGCCGGCGGCGATCCATACGCCGATCTTCTCGCCGGCAGCGGCGACAGGCGCCCGTCGGCGCCGCCACGCCCACCGATTAGAGCGGAGCAGAAATAATGTCAGCACAAGCCCAACTGACCGGTTCCGACCGCCTGGAATTGCTGCTAACGGAACACCCGTTGCCGAGCTGGCGAATGTTCGCGTGGCCGGTAATGGTGCTGCTGACGACGCTATTGACGTGGTCGTTCTTCGCCCAGCTCGACGAGACGGCGATCTCCGAAGGCCAAGTGGTGCCGCAGGGCAAGGTCAAGGTGATCCAGCACCTGGAGGGCGGCATCATCGAGCAGCTGTTTGTCGCCGAGGGCGACACCGTCAAGGACGGCGACCGGCTGCTGCAGCTGAACCTGGCGTCCACCGGCGCCAACAAGGAGGAGCTGCAGGTGCGCCTCGACGCCCAGCTCCTGATCCGCGCCCGCTTGCTGGCCGAGGCCGAGGGCACCGAGCTGGCGTTCCCGGACGACGTCGCCAAACGACGGCCGACGCTGGTCGGCTCGCAGCGCCAGGCCCATGACGCGCGCAAGCGCGAGCTGAATTCGCAGATGACCGTGCTCAAGGAGCAGGTCAAGCAGAAGGAGCTCGAGGTGCAGGAGCTGACCGCCAAGACCAAGGCGGTGACGCGCAACCACAAGCTCGCCACCGAACGGTTGAAGATGTCGAAATCGCTGCTGTCCGAGGGCCTGACGGCGAAGATGGCGCACCTCGAGCTCGAGGCCGAGGTCGAAAGCCTGGACGGCGAGATGAAGAGTCTTGCCCCGGCGCTGCCGAAGGCCAGGGCCGCGGTCGCCGAGGTCAAGCAGCGGCTCGAGGAAGGCGAGATCAAGTTCCGCCGCGAGGCGCGCGAGGAGCTGGGCAAGACCGAGCAGGAGATCGCCCGCGTCCAGGAACTCCTGCAGCGCGCCACCGAGGTAGGCTCGCGCGCCGAGATCAAGAGCCCGCTCGACGGCGTCGTCAAGAACCTCAAGTTCACCACCATCGGCGGCGTGGTCCGTCCCGGCGACCCGATCATGGAAATCGTGCCGACCGGCGAGCAGCTGGTGATCCAGGCCAAGCTCAACCCCACCGATCGCGGTTACGTCACCGAGGGGCAGAGCGCGATGGTCAAGATCTCGACTTACGATTTTGCCCGCTACGGCGGTCTCGAGGGGACGGTGATCCAGGTGGCGCCGGACAGCACCACGGACGAGAAGGGAAACGTGTTCTTCCGTGTCGTGGTGCAGACGCAGAAGAACTATCTCGGCCAATCGGAGGGCTCGCTGCCGATCGTTCCCGGCATGCAGGCGACCGTGGCAATCCACACCGGCAAGAAATCGGTCATGGACTACCTGATCAAGCCGGTGCTCAAACTCAAGGATGAAGCCTTCAGGGAGCGTTGATCCACTGCCAATTTCAGCGGGAGGGCGGGACGGCGGACGCGCCGCCGATCCGCGGCGTCACCGTCTAACGGTTTGTCAATTTATATGGATTCAGTATAAGGATAGCGTGGCCCTATGGGGGGACCGCACGGCCCGGGCAAATCTCCGGACCACGGCGACATCGGATTCGAGCGCAGGGATAGGGCATGTCACTAGCAACGATCGTCGGCTTCCTGGTGTCGATGGGCCTGTTCCTCGGCTCGATCGCCATTTCCACCAAGAATTATTGGATCTTCGCCGACCTGGCGAGCTTCGTCATGGTGGTCGGCGGAACGCTGGGCGCCACGTTCATCGCCTATGAGCCGCGATACGTGTTCCTGTCGTTGAAGCTGATCCTCAGAATCGTAATGTCGCCCCGGATCGGCCGCAACGTGCTCAAAAACGAGGTCGGTCGCGTCATCCGCTGGGCCTATACGGTGCAGAAGAACGGCATTCCGGCGCTCGAGCAGGAGGCCAAAAAGTCCACCGCCGGCGACCGTTTCCTGAAGTTCGGCGTCGACATGGTAATCAGCGGCTACAGCGGCGCGGAAGTCCGCGAGATCATGAACAACACCATCGACACCACCTTCGGGCGCAACACCGTGCAGGTGGACATCCTGAAGAACATGGCCTCGGCGGCGCCGGCGTTCGGGATGATAGGCACCCTGGTCGGCCTGGTCATCATGCTCGATAACATGGGCGGCGATCCGGGAGGGCTCGGCAAAGGCCTGGCGGTGGCGCTGTTGACCACGCTCTACGGCGTCTTGTTTGCTCGCATCATCCTGCTGCCGGCGTCGACCAAGATCCTGCAGCGCGAGCAGATCATCCGCTTCCGCAATTACCTGGTCGCCGAGGGCCTGGCGCTGCTGGCCGACAGGAAAAGCCCGCGCTACATCCAGGACAAGATGAACAGTTTCCTCGACCCGTCCCTGCACTTTAACATCGACAAGATGAAAGGGTAACCCCGCCGGGGGGCCTACCTAGCCGCCGGGGGCCTAAGGGTAACGCGTCATGGCCTTGCCGCCCAAGGAATTCGAGGAAGACAAGGAAGACTGGCTGACCACCTACGCCGACGCCATTACGCTGCTGATGGCGTTCTTCGTCATGCTGCTGAGCTTTACCAAGTACGACATTCCGGCGTTGGAGGAGGCGGCGGCGGCCTTCAAGGTCACCATCGGCAAGCAGGACCAGGCAACGAGTCCGATCCAACTCCTGAAACTGGACGTCGAGGACGTCGTCTACAACATGCAGGCGGACCAGGTGGTCAAGGTCGAAAAGGACGACAAGGGCGTCGTCATCGAACTCTCCAGCTCCGCGTTCTACAAGCCGGGCTCCGCGGACATCCGCGACGAGGCGGCGCCGGTGCTGGAGAAGATCTCGCAGACCCTGAAAGCGCCGCGCTTTCTGCCCTACGTCATCGACATCGAGGGCCATACCGACGACGACCCGATCGCGACCGACAAATTCCCGTCCAACTGGGAACTGTCGGCCGTGCGCGCCACGCGGGTGGTCCGCTTCTTCGCCGAGCAGGGCATCGATGCCATCCGGATGAAGGCCACAGGATTCGCCGAAACCCACCCGAAGGCGCCGAACCGCGACGCCGAGGGCAAGCCGATCAAGGAGAATCAGACCAAGAACCGGCGGGTGGCGGTACGCGTCTATCCGATGCAGAAGGAACAACGGGAAGCGTACATGCTGATGGTCGAACTGAGGAACAAGCGTCAGCAGGGCGCCGCCGGCGCGCAGTCGGCAGCCCCCGCCGGTCAACCGGCGGGCGCGGCGGTAGCGCCCGCGCCGGCCGCCGGCCAGCCGCAACCAGCCCCGGGCGAACCGCCGCGGCAATAGCGCAAAGCAAAACGCCGGCCGGCAGCCGACGTGTCCCTTCCCTTCGCTGTCGATGGCGTCCGCTACTTGAGGACGATTTCCATGCCTTCGCGGCAGACGATGTTGTTCCAGGTGTCGGCCGCTTCGGCCGCCAGCTTGTCCATGAAATCGTCGGTGTGGCTGGGATCGTGGTGGAAGATCGCCAGCTGCTTGACGCCCGCTGTCTGGCACAGGCGCATGCCCTCGTTCCACGTCGAATGACCCCAGCCGACCTTGGCGGGGAATTCCTTTTCTGTGTAGGTGCTGTCGTAGATCACCACGTCGGCGCCGTCGATCAGCCCGAGGATGTTCTGGTCGGGCTTGCCCGGCACGTGCTCGGTGTCGGTGACATAGACCGCCGACCTGCCGCCGTGCTCGATGCGGTAGCCGGTGGCACCGTTCGGGTGATTGAGCGGCGCCGTCTTGATCGTCACGTCGTCGAACAGGTCGATCCGGTCGCCGGCCTCGAAATCCTCGAACTTGAGGCTCGCCTGCATGGCGGCGAGCGGCACCGGGAACATCGGGTTGTGCATCTGGGTGGCGAGGATCTCGTGGACGCCGCCTTGGTGCTTCAAATGGCCGGCCATGATGTGAAGCGAGACGTTGGGATTGTAGGCGGGCCCGAAGAACGGGAAGCCGTTGATATGATCCCAGTGGGTGTGGGTCAGCAACAAATGCGAAACGCTGTCGTCGCCGCGGACGGTATCGCCGAAGCCGCGGATGCCGGTGCCGGCGTCGAGGACGAAGCGGCGCTTGCCGGCTCTCACCTCGATGCAGCTGGTGTTGCCGCCGTATTTCATATGCTCGGGCGAGGCGCAAGCGATGCTTCCGCGCACACCCCAGAATTTGAGAGTCAGCGCCATGATTTTTGCTTCGGTTGACGAAAGCGCTTTCCGGCTTCTCCGCTTTCGGACTTCTTCCCTCTATTTATTAAAATCCAATAAGACGCCGGAAATTGGGTCATCCCAAACCCGTTCTTTCTAAGAATATCACCCTTATGCCCTGATTCTACAAGGAAGTATGTGACGACCGTCACACTTTCTTTACGAAAACCTGACTTCCCGGCCTTAGTTCCAGCGCCGCGTCGGCCCGTCCTCGGTTGACAGCGATCTCCACCAGTCCGTTGGAATTTTCGTACCAGAACGCCTTGTCCGTCGGCAGGTCGGTGTACTTCTCTGCTTGGCGGATGACTCGGCCCGACACCGAAATCTCGCTGTTGTCAGCGACCGTGTCCGCGCGTAGACCGGTCATGGCGTTGCCGAAATCATCGATGTAGATGACTTCTGCCAAGTCGTCGGGCCATTCGAGGTGCCGGATTCGGGTCACCGGCGCTTCCCGGAAGTCGGGGCCGTCGGCCGGGCGTTCGCCGCGGGCGATACGGGCGGCTACCGGCGCAAACAAGTCGCGGCCGTGGAACGTCGCCGACAGCCGGTTCGGGCGCCAGATGATCTCCCACCACCGCGGACGGTCGCCGCCGGGAGCGGCATCGGCGCGCCGCAGGATCAGTTCGAATAGGCCGTTCTCCGGACCGACGTACCAGCGCCCGCCCGCAGCCAGCACTCCCGGCAGCCGTGCCCCGCCGACACCCGGATCGACGACGGCGAAAAACACGCTGCCGGCGGGGAACTCGCCGGCCAGCGCCGCCAGCAGGTACGCCGCCGGTTTCGGGTCATGGGCCGGCGCGTCCGCCAGCAGGTCGACGACCGGCACCCCCGGCGCGTCGCGGCTCAATACTGCCTTGACCTGGCCGACGTATGGGCCGCGCACGCCGAAATCGGTGAAAAGGACGATCATCCCCGACCGCTCCCGTGATCCTGTGTCCGCCCACCGTTGTCTCCCGTGGCCGGCGGTGGGTCAACACAAGCCTGCCGGGGGCCGCCGCCGATCGGACCACGGCACATTGGCGCCAGCGCCGGTCAACCGGCGATAAGGAAAACCCCGCCGCCGGCGGCGCCGGCGGCGGGGCACGATTTCGGAAACGGACCCGAGGCCTAAATCAGGCGCGCCTCGGCGGCAGCCTTTTTCACCGCCGCCTGCACCTTATCGAGGGCGCGAGCCTCGAGCTGGCGAACGCGCTCGCGGCTGATGCCGTACGCCTGGCCGAGCTCCTCCAGCGTCACCGGATCATCCTGGAGCTGGCGCTCGGTGAAGATGCGACGCTCTCGCTCGGGCAGCGTCTGCACCGCGTCCCTGAGCAGCGCGCTGCGATGGCCGAACTCCTCGCGTTCCGCGACCATTCGTTCCGGATTGGCGCGCTCGTCGATCAGCGCGTCCTGGAACTCGATCCCGCCGTCCTCGTCGCTGGACATCGGCGCATTCAGCGACAGATCGCGCGCCGCCAATCGACGATTCATGTTGACCACTTCGTCGGTGGAAACGCCGGCTGCCTTGGAAATCCGCTTTGCCTGATCGGGCGTCAGCTCGCTGCCGTCGAGGATGTTGAGACGGCTCTTTAGCTTGCGGAGCGAGAAGAACAGCTTTTTCTGCGACGCGACCGTTCCCAGTTTTACCATCGACCAGGACTTCAGGATGTATTCCGTGATCGCGGCCTTGATCCACCACATGGCATAAGTCGACAGCCGGAAGCCCAGGTCCGGGTCGAATTTCCTCACCGCTTTCATCAGGCCGATGTTGCCCTCGGACACAAGGTCGGCAAGCGGCAGCCCGTAGCCGCGGTACTTCATCGCGAGCTTGGCGACCAGGCGCAAATGCGACGTCACCAGCATGTGCGCGGCCGAGGCGTCGCCCTTGTCGCGCCAGCGCAACGCCAGCATCTGCTCCTCCTCCTTTTCGAGGATGGGGAAGCTCCAGATCTCGCGGAAATAGCGCGCAAGACCGCCTTCAAGGGGAACAACGGGTAAGGTCAGTGCTGTCATGTTTCGTATCCCATCGTTAATTTATTCACCGTCTCGCCTGGCCGTCCGGTGCGGTGGCCGTTGCCGCCGGCTCGAAGCGTTTCAGCGCCAAATGGCACAGGGCTCGATCGGGGGATATGTGGGGTCGGTGTACGGAAGCCGAACGACTACGGAATTTCCGCGCATGGTCATATCCTCCAACTGAAGCAATATGCCGGTTTGCCCACCCTGGGGTCAGGCTCTGTCTCGCCGGCCCCACTTGGGCACCGGCGAATGGCAAAATCATACACAAAGCGGGTCAAAAGTCAAGAAAAAACTCAAATAATCAATTTTTTTCAAATAGTTGCGTCGTCACGCACGGACCCGGAAAACGCCCCGCCGGCGACACCTTGCCGGCGTAACGACAGTCGCCGGGCAATCGCCGGGCGGCGGCGGTCGGAAGCGGGTCCGGAACGGGGCCCTAGCGGGCCAGCGACTGGTTGATGCCGGCCAACGACCGGTCGAAGTCGTCGGGCACGGTGTCGTATCCGAGATCGGGGATCGGCGGCAATTCCAGGATCGAGCCGTTGTGGATCTCCGTCTTCCGCTTCTGCCGATACAGGCTGCGGATTGCGGCGTAGTAGTCAACGGAGGTCTTCTTCACCTGATCAAGTTCCTCGACGATGCGGGCGTACTCTTCGACACCTTTGAAGGCCGACACGCCAAGCGCGATGTCCTCGCGGTCGGTGTTATCGAGATACAGGCCGAGCGGATCGAAATACGGGTCGACCACCAGCTTACCGATGGCGTCCCTGGGATTGGACGGGCCGAGAATCGGCAACACCAAGTAGAATCCCTCTCCCATCCCGTAGACAGCCAGGGTCTGGCCGAAATCCTCCTTGTGGCGCTCGACGCCGAGTTCGCCGGCGAGGTCGGCGAAGCCGAAGATGCCGTAAGTCGAATTGACCAGGGCGCGGCCGAAGGTCTGCAACGCGCGTTGCCCCTCGCCCTGCAGAATGTCGTTGGCCAGCGTCACCGGCGTGTTCAGATTGTTGATGAAATTGCTGACACCCAGGCGGACCGTCGCCGGCACGGTGTCATTGTAGAACCGGGTGATCGGCCTGAGGATGGCGTCCTGGACGACCTCGTTGAAATCGAAGATGACCCGGTTGAGCGATTCCAGCGGGTCGTTGACTTCGTCGACCGCCGGCGTGGCCTGGGCCAGCATTTCGCCAGCCGCCGGTTGACCGTTGGCCGCGGCCTCGGGTCCATCCGCCACGGCAGGCGCCAGTTGGCCGAAAACCAGCACCGCGAACACCGGCAGGATGACACCGATTTTCCTCACGAGTTTCATTTTTTTTGCGCCATTTTCAGTATCGATTCTGTCGATGCCGGTGGACCGCCAAGTCCGAAACCAGGGACCCATAAACATTACCCGCCCGGACACAAGCCTTCCGGGCAGGGGTACCTCTCATGGTTTTAGGTGAATTTCGAGCCCCCAGCAACCTCCACGTCGTCCTCGTGTCGCCCCCTTTTGAAGCGATTCTTAAATTATACTACGACGACACGGATATCGTTGTCTTGTCCGAATTTGCGTTTTAGTGTCTTAACCAACCTTAAGAAGGCGCCCCGCGGATCATCCATGAATCCTTTCTTTTCAATCGTTAAGGCTGTCGCCCTGGCAATCCTAGTGGTTGCCGCGGGGAGCTTCCCGGCGGCCGCCGAGACGCCGAGCAAGGTGGTCGAGAAATTTCAGGCCAACCTGCTGCAGGTGATGAAGGATGCCGAGAAGCTGAGCGTCAGGCAACGCTACGAGCGGCTAGCGTCGACTGTCGAGACGTCGTTCCACCTGCCGCTGATGGTGCAGATTGCGACTGCGAACCACTGGCAAGATGCCAGTCCGTCGCAACGGGTACAACTGGTCAGCGCCTTCCGTCGTATGAGCGTCACGACGCTGGCGACCCTGTTCGACAGCTACGACGGCGAGTCCTTCCAGATTCTCGCCGAAAAACCCGGCCCGCAACATACCCAGCTGGTGCTGACCAAGCTCACCAAGTCGGACAAGTCGACCGTCAACATCGCCTATGTGGCGAGGAGGTTCGACGACGGGTGGCGGATGATCGACGTCATCGTCGACAATGGCATCAGCGAACTCAAGGTCAGACGGTCGGAATACAGTTCGATCCTCAAGAGCGACGGAGTTCCGGGGCTGGTGGCGCTGTTGAACCGCAAGGCTGACGAGCTGATCTCGAAGTGAGTCGCCGGCCCGGAGGCCGCCGGTGGCGCCGCGGCCCGAAACGAAAAATCGGAACATGAACATGCGCCCTCATCGTCTCACTGCCATCGTCCTTGCGATACTGCTGTCGTTGTCGGCGGGCGGGTTGCCGTCGCATCCGGCGGCGGCGGCCACGGCGAGCGAGTTGATCTCCGCCTTTCACGACAGCCTTCTTGGGGTGATGAAGGAGGCCAAGGTTCTCGGCATCAAGGGACGCTATGATCGGCTGGCGTCCCCCGTAGAGCGGAGCTTCAACCTGCCGCTGATGATCCAGGTCGCGGCCGGTTCGTACTGGCAGCAAGCCGGCCCGGAGCAGATCGGCAGGCTGGTCGCGGCGTTCACCCGCCTGAGCATCGGTACCTACGCCTCGAAATTTGACGGCTACTCGGGTGAATCGTTCGAGTCCCGCGGCGAAAAGCCGGGGCCGCAGAACACCACTCTGGTCAGCACGCGGATCGTCAAGGCCTCGGGCTCGCCGGTGGAGATCGTCTACGTCACCCGCCAGACCAAGGGCGAATGGCGGATCGTCGACGTGCTGGTCGACAACGGCATCAGTGAGCTGGCGGTGCGGCGGTCGGAATACCGCGCCATCCTGCAGTCGGGCGGCGTCGACGGCCTGATCACAACCCTGAACACCAAGACCGATCAGCTACTGAACGAAAAACCGAAGTGACGGCCGCGCGCGGCTTCAGCGGCGCTCGAGGTCGCGATCCCGATTTAATCCCGGCTTCAGCGACAGCAGCGATCCGAGCGCGAACCCCCAGACGATCCAGACGATCTCGCGCAGGCGACGGATCACCGACACCGAGAAGCCGAGCGACGGCGAACCGGTGATCGCGCCGCAGACGAGCAGGAACGCTCCTTCCTGGGCGCCGATGGCGGCGGGGATGAAGAACGCGCCGGTGCGTACCAGCTGCACCGACGCCTCAATGATCCAGGCGTCGGCCCACGATACCGGGTGGCCTAGGAAAACCAACGTCACATAGATCTCGACGACGCCGAGCAGCCAATTGACGAAGGCCAGCGCTAGCGCGGCGGCGAACCGGCCGCGCGCCTTGGTGTAGAAGCCGATCAGCCGCTCGTCCATGTCGTGGATATGGTGCAGCACGTCGTTGATGCGCCTGGTGATGCGCCAGCGGCTGAGCCAGGTTCCGGTGAGCCCGGTGACGCCGAAGCGCTGGATGATGAAGAACAGCGCCACCGCGACGCCCAAAACCGCGAGGCCGGCGGTGGCCAAGGTCTCGAACGACGCCGGCAACCATGCCCGGCCGATCATCAGCGCGAACCCGATGATCAGGAAAATCACCTGCGAGATCATGTTGATGGTCTTGGCCAGGATCAGCGACGCCGTGCCCTCCCGGTAGCTGACGCTGTGATGCTTCTTCAACAGCGCCGCCTTGACCGGCTCGCCGCCCATGCCGCCGGCTGGCATCACGGTGTTGAAGGCCTCGCCGACCATGCGCAGCTTCCACACCCGGTAGGCCCAAAGGCCGTTCAACGGGATACTCGGGATGGTCATCTGCCAGGTCACGGAATCGATGACGAAGGCGACCAGATAGACCGCCAGGATTACCGCGAACCCGAATCCGACCCTGGTTACCTGGGCACCGACCTCGGCCAGGTCGATCTCGGCGATGACGAGGGCCAATAGGCCGACGCCGAGCAGCAAGTAGAGAACCTTCAGGACGCGCACGCTTCGCGCTCCTTTCCGCGGCAGGGCCTAGACATGGAAATCCCGGGCGCCGCGCACGAACTGGGTAATCCAGTAGACCTGCGAGCCGATGGCGCCGGTCGGCACCAATACCCACAGGAGATCGAACGCCGCCAAAACGAGCACGACGAAGCAGAAATCCGCCCGCGTCAACTCGCGGAAGATATAAACGGCGTAATCAGTCCAGCCGTCCGGCTGCCGATACTCTTTGCCGGCGGCCGCTGCCGGCATCGCGGCCGCGGCTTGTCGTTCGCGAGCATCGAACACCAGGCCGAGGACGTAGTTGACGGTGGCGCCGGCCGCCGCGATCAGGCCCATATAGAACCAGATCTTGGACGAGAACAGCCGCTCGGCGCCGATGCCGAGGGCGACGAAGAACGCCGCGTGTACCGCCCAGTCGACGAAGGTGTCGTAGTGCATGCCGAACGTCGAGCACTGGTTCTTCTGGCGCGCGACCTCGCCGTCGCAGTTGTCGAGCACGTAACAGACCACCATCAGCACCCCCGAGACGACAGCCCAGCCATGCGTTCCCTGGGCCGCGCTCCAGCACGCCGCCAGCCCGGCCAGCAGCGACGCGGTGGTGACCTGGTTGGCGGTCACTGGCAACGCCACCAGCATCGGCGTGACGTATTTCGACAAGTGCCGGACGACGGGAAACAACGGATTCGCGGTGGCGGCCATGGTCACTTCGTCCTTGCGGGACTTCCGCCGGCGACCTCGATCAGCGCCGGCAGCACGACCAGCGTGCACGCCATCGTCAGCGTGATCGAGATGGCAAGGAGCACGCCCATGCTGGCGGTGCCGGGATGGCTCGATACCGCGATACTGCCGAATGATCCGATGGTCGTCAAAGCGCTGAATACCACGGCACGCGGTGTCGACGTCTCGAGCGCACTGTTGGCGCCCTGCTCCTCGCCCTCGCGGATCACCAAGTGGATGCCGCTCGCCACGCCCAATCCAAACAGCAGCGGCAGCACAATGACGTTGGCGAAGTTGAACGGCTGCCCGATCAGCACCGACGCCGCCACCGTCAGCAGCGCCGCCAGCACCAGCGGCGCGAAGATCAGCGCCACGTCGCGCCAACGTTCCAGGATCGCCATCAGCACCACCGCGATCAGTGTCACCGACAGCAGGGCGGCCTGCCAGAACGCCTTCACGACGGCATTACCGGCCTCAAGGATGACTACCGGCGCGCCGGTGGCCGCCGGCGCCACGGCGCGCACCGCCGCGACGAAGCAGGCAAGCGCCTGGTGGTCCTGCATGTCGTCCTTGGGATAGACGACCAGCCGGGCGCGGCCGTCGGCGGCGACGTAGTATTCCTTGAAACCGGCCGGCACGTCGGCCAGCGTCACCGGGCCCGCCGACAGCGCCGCATTCAGCGCCTGCAGCCTGCCCGGCAGCGCCGTCAGCATCCGCCGCTCCAGATCGAGGATGCGGCGGCCGTCGTCGCCAGCCTGGCGGAACAGCACCGCCAGCGCCGAGCCGAGGTCCCGGGCGGCGCGCGATTCCGGCCGGGCGCCGGCGAGCCCCGCGAGCGCCTGCAGGCGGCCCTGGAACTCAGCGAGCATGTTCAACCGCTCGATCACCGACGGCTCCGGCGCCGTGCCGGCGGCGGCGAATGCTGGCGTCAGGAACAGCGCCATGGTGCCGATGATGTCGAGCTTCTCCGGCTGGTCGGCGGGGACGAAGTCGGCGAGCGTCAACATCTTGTCGACCTCGGGCAGCGGCTTCAACCGCGCCGCCGACGCCTGGGCCGCCACTAGGCTGTCGGAGAGAACGATGATCGCGTAAGGCCGGGTGCGGCTATCGGACTTGAGGTCGAGGAACGTCGCCACCGACTCGGTGTGCGGGTCGCGCAGGTTGATCGGATCGAAATCGAACGCCGCTTTCGGCAGCAGCATCGCCGCCGCGACGCCGAGGCCGAGCGCCCCCCAGCACACGGCGCGGCTGCGCCGATGCACGAACGACCTGAGCCCCTTCGTCAGCGGCGCAAACACCGACGGCCGGCTGCGGCCGCCATCGGCCGGCACCGGCAACACTGTCAGCAGCGCCGGCAATACGGTGAGATTGGCGAAGAACGCCACGAACATGCCGGTGCCGGCGATCAGGCCGAGCTCGGCCAGCCCGATGTAGTCGGTCGGCAGGAACGAGTAGAAGGCGATCGCCGCGCCGACAGCGCACAGCGTCAGTGCGCCGCCGACGCCTTCCGACGCCTCGGCCAGCGCCGCGGCATGGCTGCCGCCGCGATCGATGCCTTCCTGGTAGCGGAGTCCGTAGTGGATGCCGAAATCGACGCTGAGTCCGATGAACAGTACCGCGAACGCCACTGAGATCAGGTTGAAGGCGCCGAGCGTCAGGATCGCGAATGCCGCCGTCCAGATCAGGCCGATCAGCAAGGTCGCCAACGTCGCCGCCACCAGCCTGGGCGAGCGCAGCCCGATCACTAAGAGCCCGATCACCAGCACCAACGATAGCGCCCCGGCCAGCCCCATGCCGTCCTCGACGCTCTTGAGCTCCTCGTGCTCCATCGCCGCCGAGCCGGTCAGCCGCACGGTGACGCCGTTTTCCGGAGTCAGCCGCAGATCCCCGGCGAGCCGGCGCAGTTCGGTCATCGCCTTCGCCGCCGGCCGCAGAGAAGCGAAATCGAGCGCCGGCTGGATGACGATGACGCGGCGGTTGGAGCGGGCGCCGTCGTCATCCTTCTTGCCGGCCATTAGCTCCTGCCAGGACAGGTGCCGGAATTCCCCGGCCGTTTGCGCCTTGATGACTTCGGTCATGGCGTCCAGCACCTTGACGATCTCGATCGGCTGCGTGCCCTTCTCCTTCAGCGCTTCGTCGATCGCCAGGCCGAGCATCTTGAACAGGCCGACGAGGCTGGGATCGCGCCACAGCGTGCCGAGAAACGGCTGCGCCGCGGCCAGCTTGTCGCCGAGATCGATGAGATCCGCCTTGTCGAGATACAGGAACCCGTGCTTGCGGAAGAACTCGCTGCCTTCCGGATCGAACACGGCGCCGAACAGCTTCGGGTTGGCGGTCAGCTTCGCCGTCAGCGCCCGCGCCGCGTCGTCGGCGAGATCGGGCGTCTGGCCGTCGATGACGACGACGATGTTGTCGGAGAGCATCGGGAACGCCTTCGACAACGCCAACGCGTTCTTGCGGAACGGCAGCTCCGGCGACAGCATGTTGTCGGTGTCGGTGGAAATGCGGACGTTGAAAGCCAGATAGGCCGCGGCGGCGACGCCGGCGAGTACCGACAGTACCACCACCGGCCACGCCCGCCGGCGAACGCCCTCGGTCCAGCGCGCCAGAATCCGGCGGTAGGCTCGGGCGGCGGATGCAAATGCCATAGTCGCCTCGTCAGTCTGGGGCCGCTTATAGCCTCCCGGGGATGGCTGGAACAAGGCTGCGCCCACTTCGCTTGACATCGGCGGCAGCCTGCAACACTCTCGCCGGTGGCCAATCTTCGGCCGACAATTGAGGGACCCGCCGATGGTAAATCCGCCGTGGGACCAGCGCATTGCGCGGGTCCTCGTAAAGCCGTTGGTAAAATCGCCGGTCACCCCCAACCAGCTCACCATCGCCACGTTGGTAGTGGCGCTGGTCGGTGCCGGGCTCTTGGCCGAGGGCAGCGCCACCTACGCCAACTGGGGTGCTGGCGTGTTCGTACTGGCGCGCTTCATGGATCATTTCGACGGCGAGCTGGCGCGCCAGAAGGGCATGACCTCGCGGCTCGGCTATTATCTCGACTACCTCTCCGGCGCCCTCAGCTACGGCGCGCTGTTCATTTGCATCGGCATCGGACTGCGCGAATCCGCCCTCGGGCCTTGGGCGATCACACTCGGCCTGGTCGGCACCGCGTCGGCGATCCTGTCGATGGTCGTCAACCTCGACATCGACAAATACCTGAAGGCAGATGCAGGCAAGGACGCGGTCGGATATCCGGGCTTCGCCGGCTTCGAGCTCGAGGACGGCATCTATCTGCTGGCGCTGATCACTTGGGTAGGATTCCTAATGCCGTTCTTCGTGCTCGCCGCGATCGGCAGCGCCGTTTATTGCCTGTGGACCTGCTGGAGCCTATTTCGCCTGAAACGCGGCTAGCCGGCGCCGGACGTGCCAGTAGAAGAACGCCGCGAACAGCGGCGCCCCGATGGCAGCCGCCTTCAGTAACAACTCCAGTTCGCCGAACCACACCGCCAGCGGCACCAGCACCATCAGGTCGTCGACGTCGAAGCCGGCAAATGCCGGCAGCTCGGCGGCGCGGGCGCCCTTGTGCTCCTCGGCCCACATCGCCATGCGCAGGATCGCCGCCACGGCGATGCCGGCCGCCAGCCCCATCGGTATAGCCAGCAGCCCGAAGGCGCCGTCGCGCAATCCGAAGCCGAGGCCGAAGAAGATGACCGCGTTCGATACCCCGTCGGCGATCAAGTCGTAGCGGTGGCCGGCGGCGCTGGTCTTGCCGGTGAGACGGGCGAGGTCGCCATCGGCGCGGTCGAGGATCATGGAGACGACGAAGATGCCGGCGCCGATGTCCTGCCACAACGGCAGCCCGGTGCCGATGGCCGCCGCCGATGCCAGCCCGGTGGCCAGCCTGGCGGTAGTCAGCTGGTTGGGGCTGACCGATGTCGCCGCCAGCGGCCGGGCGACGACCACGCGGGCGATGCGGTGGATCCAGGTGTCGTGGCTCACGAACCGGCGCCGATGGCCTTGGCCCGCCCGGCCTGGGCGGCCAGGAACGAGCGGAAGCGCAGCGCCACCTCCGCCGGCGTGACCGTCGGCCGGCCCAACTTGGCCAAAGAGCCGGGCGCGATGCGCATGTGGATCAGGTGCGGCCCTGGCTTGGCGAGCGCCGTATTCAGCGCCCTGCCGAAGCCGGCAAGGTCGTCGCAACGGTAGCTTCGCGGATAGCCGACGCCGGCGGCGACGGCGGCAAAATCCGCCGACGCCGAAACCGTCGCCTGGCCGCCGGTCGAATCGTAAGTGCCGTTGTCGAGCACGATGTGGACCAAGTTCGGCGGCGCATAGGCGCCGATGGTGGCCAGGGTGCCCATCTTCATCAGCGCCGCGCCGTCGCCGTCGAGCACCACCACCGGCGTCGCCACGTTCATCGCCAAACCGAGGCCCATGGCGCCGGCGCAGCCCATCGAGCCGACCTGATACAGGTGCTGCGGCCTGTCGGCGATGGTGAACAGCTCGCGCCCGCACTTGCCGGTGGCGGCGATGATGCCGGCACGGTCGGGGACGATGGCGAGCACCGCATCCAGGGTGTCGAAGCGCGTCGGACGCTTGCCGCCGCTCGAATAATCGTCGATCTTGCCGGCCGGCCGCGCCGGCGGCGCCACTGCGGCGTCGGCACCGGCGGCGACGTCGCCATGCTGCATGATGAACGCGAACGGCCGGCCGGTGCGGTCCATTTCGGCGCACGCCTCGTCGATCGCCGGCGCCACCTTCGCCTCGTCAGTGGGGAACGGCCGCCTGGGCACCTCCATCAGGTCGAGGAGCTGCGGCGTGATGCGACCCATGAGTTCGTGCTGGGGCTCGTCCTTGAGACCGGGACCGGCGCGCCAGGTGACCACCAGCAGTGTCGGAATCTTGAACGGATAGTTCAATGACGTCAGCGGGTTGACAGCGTTGCCCAGCCCTGAGTTCTGGCACATCACGGCGGTCCGGTGGCCGGCCAGCCAGGCGCCCGACGCGATCGCCACCGCCTCGCCCTCGCTGGCGGCGGCGACGTAGGCGAAGCGGCGGTCGTTAATGGTGCCGTTGATCAGCGGCGTCAGGAACGAGCACGGCACGCCGGTGTAGAAATCGAACCCGGCGGCGTACCCGGCATCGAGGAATGAACCGGCGCCGATCACAAGAACTTGCCCGCCCGGGTGACGTCGGCGGCATCGTCGACGTCGAGCCACTGGCCGGGCACGTAAATCACCCGGATGGCGTGACCGCGATCGATCAGCCGCTGGAACAGCTGCAGCATGCTGGCTTTCGGCAACGTGCCGTCGCCGAGCATGGCGTCGATCTCGGCGCGGACGATTTTGCTCCCCTCGGCGCTCAGCTTGGCGACGCCGATCCATTCGCCGTGCGTCGATTCCGGCTTGAGATCGTTGCCGATGCCATCCACGTAGACCGGCTGGTCGTCCAGGTAGTCGCCGGAGAACGGCTGGCTGCACCGCACCAAGTCGCGGACCCATCCGGCAGCATCAGAGCGCCGCTCCTTCCACAGCGCGTCGACGGCGACGGTGATGTCGTCGCTGCTGTCCATCAGCTGGTCCAGGTAGTGGTGGCGGAACAGGATGTCGCCGTAGCTGACGAAGCACTCGCCGGCGATGTGGTCGGCGGCGCAGGCCAGCGACGCCGCCTCGCCGGTGTTGCCGTAGAGGTCGTTGTCGACGGCCGAGATCGACGGCAGGTTAATCTTGTCCTTCATGTATCCGCGCACCACCACCACGTCATGGACGCCCGAATCCTTGAACGTGCCGACGAGGCGCCTAAGGATCGGCTGACCGCGCACGTCGATCATGCACTTCGGCTTGTCGGCGGTGAGCGGCCCCAGCGCGGCGCCGCGCGACGCCGCCAGCACGATGGCGGTGACGTTTTCGCGCGGCGTCGGCAGGTAGCGTTTCTCGGCGTCGGCCAGCTCGTCGTTGCCGGCCAACTCGAACACGTCCTTGACTCCGGCGATGGCATTCTCGACGCCGGCCAGCGTCTGGTCGCGGTAAATGCGGCGTGACACCTCGCGCATCGCCGAAATGGCGGCGCGCAGGTTGTGATTGGCCCAGATCGCCATCGAGATGCCGGCCTCGCGGAACTCGTCGGTCGGGGTGGCGTAATACTTGGTCGGCACGATGACGATTGGCGACCGTCCCGCCCATTCGCGGGCAAAACTGATGATCTCGTCGGCGGTGGAAAGCTTCGAATGAACCAACAGCGCGTCGGCGCCGGCGGCGTGGTAGGCCTCGGCGCGCCTCAGCGCCTCGTCCAGCCCGCGTCCGGCGATGAACGCCTCGAGGCGGGCGACGACGCAGAAATCGGGATCAGTCTGGCTGTCCTTGCCGGCCTTGATCTTGCCGCAGAACTCGTCGATGTCGGCCAGCGGCTGGCCCTCGCCGATGAACGAGTTGGTCTTCGGGAACAGCTTGTCCTCGATGCAGATGCCGGCGATGCCGCGCTGGCACAGCTTGGCGACCGCGCGGCGCATGTTGTTGAAATTGCCCCAGCCGGTGTCGCCGTCGACCAGGATCGGCAGGTTGGTGGCGTCGGCCATGAATTCCAGCACCTCGACGACCTGGGTCCACGATGCCTCGTTGCTGTCGCGGACGCCTAACGCCGCCGACATCGACAGTCCCGACGCCCAGATGCCCTCGAAGCCGGCTTCCTCGACGATCTTGGCCGAAAGCCCGTTGTGCGCCTCCATCAGGAATTCGAGCTCGGGCGATTCCAGCAAGTCGCGCAGCTGCCGCGCCTTGGTCCGCGGCTCGGCCTTACGGTTCCAGGTTTCCTTGGTGATGGTCTGCATTATGGGGTCCTTCGAGGGTGTGGCGTCCGATCCGGTGGCCCGGCATATACCGCCGAACGCCCGCACGTTCAAGGTCTCGGAAAACGTCATTTTCGGGCATCTTGCAACGGCTGCCGTTCGGGTCCGGCGGATCGCCGATCGCCGGCATTGATGCCGGCGCGCCCGCGGCCTAATATCCCCCGCTTTTCGGCGGCCGTGGCCGATCGGACCTTTGCAAACCGAGGACTACCCATGTTGCGCACGCTCGTCATCACCGACGACCAGCTCGCGGCGTTCGAGCGCGACGGCTATCTGGTCGTCAGGGGCGGCTTCAGTGCCGCCGAGATGGCGTCGATCGCGCGCTGGACCGACGAGCTGGCGGCGATGCCCGAAGTGTCTGGCCGGCACTGGGTGTTCCACGAGAAGAGCATGAAGGGCGACGGCCGCGACCTGATCAACCGCATCGAGAACATTGCGCCGTTCCATGACGGATTCGCGGAATTCGCCGAGGCGCTGCGCGCGCCGGTCGGCCAGCTGCTCGGCGAGGAGGCGTCGCTGTTCAAGGAGAAGGTCAACTTCAAGATGCCGGGCGGTGACGGCTTCAAGCCGCATCAGGATTCGCAGGCCGGCTGGGACGCCTATGCAGACTTCTTCATCAGCGTGCTGGTCAGCATCGACGAGGCGACAGTGGAAAACGGTTGCCTGCAGATTTGCGCCGGCCACCACAAGCGCGGCCTGTTCCAGTCATGGGAGCCGTTGACCGAGAAGGACATGGAAGGCATGGAGTTCAAGCACCTGCCCACCAAGCCGGGCGATCTGGTGATCTTCGACTGCTACGCGCCGCACGCGTCGGACCCGAACCTGACCGACAAGACGCGGCGCATCTATTACGCCACTTACAACAGGAAATCGGCGGGCGACCACATGGCGCAGTACTACGCCGACAAGCACAAGAACTATCCGCCCGACGTCGACCGCGTTGCCGGCCGGGAATACGTATTCAGGGTCTAGTCCTTCTGGAAGCCGGCGCAAGCCGTCCCGCATGGATCCCATCGTTCTCGCCCTGGTGCTCGCGGCGGCGGTTCTGCACGCGAGCTGGAACGCGCTGGTCAAGAGCGGCGGCGACCCGTGGGTGCGCCTAGCGCTGGCCAACGGCTTCGGCTCGCTATGCGCGGCAGGAATGGTACCGTTCGTCGCCCTCCCGGACGCGGCGGCATGGCCGTTCATCCTCGGCTCGGTCGCCGTGCATCAGGTGTATTTCGCGTTTCTGGCGCTGCAGTACCGTTTCGGCGACCTCAGCCACGTCTATCCGATCTCGCGCGGCGCAACGCCGCTGCTGGTGGCGGTGACGGCGTACGCGTTCGCCGGCGAGACCCTGAGCCCGGCGGGGATTGCGGCGGTTCTCATCATCTGCGCGGCCATCCTCAGCCTGACCTTCGACCGCGACTGGAAGATCGCGCCGGGCAAAGGCACGTGGTTCGCGCTCGGTACCAGCCTGACCATTGCCGTCTACACCCTGATCGACGGTCTCGGCGGGCGGTCGACGGCTGACGTCGTCGACTACATCGTCTACATGTTCCTGCTCAACGCCTTGCCGTTCGGATTGCTGGTGACGTTCATGCGCCGTCACGCGCTCGCGCCGACGTTCCGGCTACATTGGAAGACCGGCGCGATCGGCGGCGTGTTGTCGTACGCGGCCTATGGGCTGGTGATCTGGGCGATGAGTCTGACGCCGATGACCTACGTGTCGGCGTTGCGCGAGACCAGCGTCATTCTCGCGGCGCTGATCGGCACGCGGATGCTGAAGGAGCCGTTCGGGGCGCGCCGCATCGCCGCCGCCTGCTGCGTCGCCGCCGGCGTCGTGCTGCTGCAATTCAGTCGAGGCTAGGTTATCGGCCGGACGCTTTGGTCGGCCGCGATGGCGCGCGGTCGGCCGCCTCGGGCACGTATTCCGAAACCAGCGGATAGACGATCTTCTCGGCCCTCAGCAGGTCGCTCGGGAAGTCGATCTCGATCCACGGGATGCCGGTGATGTCCTCGTAGGCGAAAGTCCCCGGCGGCTCGGACACCAGCACCGCGCGCATCGCCTCCTCGTAGGTGACGTCGACCTTGCCGGCCCGTACATAGGCGTCGGCGGCCATTGCCACCTTGCCGGCGATGTCGGCCGACATGCGCAGGAACCCCGGCCACTCGCCGATGAGCTCGTAGTCGTCGATGACCTTCTTGCCAAAATCGACCAGCACGCCATCGCGGACGCACAGCTTTACAGGTTCGGCGCCCGGCTCGAAGTCGCGATCCATGATGAAGCAGGTGGGGTGCGGCGAGCGCAACAGCCGGTTCAGCATTTCCGGGTGGTAGAGGACATCGGCGTCCATGAACAACACGTCGTCGCCTTCCTGCATCACCTGGCGCGCCGTCCACAACGACAGGATCGGGCCTTCCTTGTAGCGCGGATTGAAGATCGAGCGGACGAATCCCTCCGGCGCCACTTTGCGGGCCTCGGCCAGCAGGTCCTCCTTGCGGTGGCCGACGACCAGTACCAATTCGTCGACGCCGTTGTCGAGAAGGATGCGGACGTGGCGCTCCAACAGCGTCCTGCCGTCGAATTCCAGCAGCGCCTTCGGCAGGTTGTCGTTTTCGTCGCCATAAAGGCGCCTGCCGACGCCGGCCGCGAGCATCACCACTTTCATGGGCTTGTTAACCTTATTCCCGGACCTTGTTGGCGCATACATAAAGCGCCGGCAACGCCAGGGCAAGACGGCGGAAAGCAAAAATCAACCGAGGTAGCCGTGGTCCTTGAACCAGCGCACGGCGTCGGCCAGCGCTTGTCCGGCCGGGCGCGGCGCGTAGCCCAGATCGCGCGCCGCCTTGGCGTGGGAGAAATACATCTTCTTCCTGGCCATCCTGACGCCGTTGACGGTGGCGAACGGCTCGCCGCCGGAAATCCGGGCCCAGGCTTCCGCGGCATAGGCGATCGGCAGGATCGCGCCGTGCGGGATTTTCAGCTTCGGGGCGCGGCGGCCGGCGGCTTCGGCGACGGCGCCCAGGATCGCCTGCAGCGACATGTTCTCGCCGCCGAGGATGTAGCGCTCCCCCACCCTTCCCTTTTCGAACGCCAACAGATGGCCTTCGGCGACGTCGTCGACGTGGGCGACATTGAGGCCGGTCTCCACGTAGGCCGGCATCCGCCCGGCGGCCGCCTCGACGATCAGGCGGCCGGTCGGCGTCGGCTTGATGTCGCGGGGGCCGATCGGCGTCGACGGGTTGACAATCACCACCGGCAGCCCTTCGTCCGCGATCAGCTTCGTGACCGCGGCCTCGGCC
>DASWGT010000238.1:0-5324 GCA_036393575.1 Rhodospirillales bacterium
ATTCGTCGTGCCGGTAGTCGACGGAGGCGAGCGACGAGATGGTGTCCACCAGCAACAGCGCCGGGTGCCTGGCCAAGTCGATGGCGCGGCGCACCGCGGCGATATCGGAGGTGACGCCGGTCGAGGTTTCGTTATGGACGATGCACACCGCCTTGATGGCGTGGCGCTTGTCGTCCTTGAGGCGCGATTCCACTTCGTCGGCGGCAACACCGTGACGCCAGTCGCCCGGCACCATGACGACGTCGAGCCCGAGCCGGCTGGCGAGGCCCTGCCACAGCGCCGCGAACTGGCCGGTCTCGAACATCAACACCTTATCGCCGGGCGAAAGGGTGTTGACCAACGCCGCCTCCCAAGCGCCGGTCCCCGACGACGGATAGGCGATCACCGCGCTTTCGGTCTTGAACACCTTCTTCAGCCGCTCGAGCACGCCGAGCGTGAAGCGGCCGAAGTCCGGCCCGCGGTGGTCCATGGTGGCGCGGTCGATGGCGCGGAGAACCCGGTCCGGAACGTTAGTCGGTCCGGGGATCTGCAAAAAATGGCGGCCGCTTCGGAACGACATCCCTTTACTCCTTGTCGGCGGCCGGCGGACGCCGGCCGGGCGACGATATTACGGGTCGACGGAACTGTTTAAAATAAAATTTGCATTATGAATTCAAATAACCGTTTATTTTGATTCCAATCCGACCTCCGTCTTTGCTTGAGAAAAAAAATATTAACTTATTGATATATAACTATTTAATCTAAAATTTAAAATATCCAGACGCCCGCCGTCTTAATACGCCGGACGGTTCCCATTGAAATTTGCATTCAAAATATTAAGCTAATCTCCCTCCGGCCCCCACGGCGGGGAAACCGTCCCAATCCCGGTGGACATCTTATGGCCGACGCCGCAACAGGTCCAGCCGTCAACAGCCGCCGTTCCGCCCGGATCGGCGACCGCCGCTTGGCCTCCCGCCTCGCCCGCGAGATCGAGGGCCAGGTGCTGTTCGATTCCTTCAGCCGCGGCCGCTATTCCACCGACGCCTCGCACTACCAGATCGAGCCGATCGGCGTCGTGGTGCCGAAGACCGCCGACGACATCGCCCGCGTCATCGGGATCGCCGCCGACGAGGGCGTCCCGGTGCTGCCGCGCGGCGGCGGCACCTCGCAATGCGGACAGACGGTGGGCGAGGCCATCGTCGTCGACGTTTCCAAGCACCTGACCCGCGTGGTCGAATTCGACGCCGAGGCGCGCACCGCCTGGGTTGAGCCGGGGCTGGTGCTCGACAACCTGAATGCCTTCCTCAAGCCCTCGGGTCTATGGTTCCCGGTCGACGTCTCGACCTCCAGCCGCGCCACCATCGGCGGCATGGCCGGCAACAACAGCTGTGGCGCGCGCTCGATCCGCTACGGGCCGATGCGCGACAACGTGCGCGCCATCGAGGCGGTGCTGATGGACGGCGCCGCGATGCAGTTCGGCGAGGTTTCCGACAACGTCGCCGGTGCTGCGCTCTCGTCTCACCAACAGGCGCTTGTCACGCGCCTGCTGCAGATCGGCCGGCGCGAGGCAGGTGAGATCGCTGAGCGCTTCCCCGACCTGATGCGCCGCGTCGGCGGCTACAACATCGACGCGTTGATGCCGGGCGGCTCGCCGCGCGGCAAGTGGTCCCAGGCGACCACCGCCCGACCGGCCACGCATCCGAACCTGGCGCACCTGCTGGTCGGCTCGGAAGGGACGCTCGCCTTCTCGACCCGTATCCAGATCGAGCTGCAGCCGCTGCCGGCCCACAAAGTGCTCGGCGTCTGCCACTTCCCGACCCTCTACGACGCCATGGAGTCCGCCCGCCACATCGTCGCCCTCGACCCGGCGGCGGTGGAGTTGGTCGATCGCACGATGATCGAGCTTTCCCGCGACATTCCGATGTTCCGGCCGACGGTCGATCAGTTCGTCAAGGGTGCGCCGGAGGCGCTGCTGCTGGTGGAATTCGCCGGCGACGACCGCGACGCGCAGTTCCGGAACCTGAAGCGGCTGGGTGAGCTGATGGGCGAGCTCGGCTTCCCGGACGCCGTGGTCGAGGCCACAGACCCCGCCTTCCAGAGGGCGATCTGGGAAGTGCGCAAAGCCGGCCTCAACATCATGATGTCGATGAAGGGCGACGGCAAGCCGATCTCGTTCATCGAGGATTGCGCCGTCCGTCTCGAGGATCTGGCCGAATACACCGACCGTCTGACCCAGGTGTTCAGGAAACACGGCACCACCGGCACCTGGTACGCCCATGCGTCCGTCGGCTGCCTGCACGTACGGCCGGTGCTGAACCTAAAGTCCGAGGTCGACGTCGGGAAGATGCGCACCATCGCCGAAGAAGCCTTCGCCATGGTGCGCGAATACAAGGGCTCGCATTCCGGCGAGCACGGCGACGGCCTGGTGCGATCGGAGTTCCACGAGCCGATGTTCGGCACCCGCATGATCAAGAATTTCGAGGCGGTGAAAGATGCTTTCGATCCGGCCGGGCTCCTCAATCCGGGCAAGATCGTGCGGCCGTCGAAGATGGACGACCGCTCGCTGTTCCGCTACAAGCCGGGCTACCGCGTGCCGCGGTTCGAGACGGCGCTGGACTGGTCCGATTGGGGCGGCTTCGGCGGCGCCGTCGAGATATGCAACAACAACGGCGCCTGCCGCAAGTCCGACCCCGGCGTGATGTGCCCGTCGTTCCGGGTCACCGGCGACGAGAAGCACCTGACCCGCGGTCGCGCCAACACGCTGCGTCTCGCCATTTCGGGCCAGCTCGGGCCCGACGCGTTCGTCTCCGACGACCTTTACGACACCATGAAGCTGTGCGTCGGCTGCAAGGGCTGCAAGCGAGAGTGCCCGACCGGCGTCGACATGGCGAAGATGAAGGTCGAGTTCCTCTACCACTACAACAAGCGCCACGGCCTCAAGCGGTTCGACCGCGCGGTCGCCTACCTGCCGCGCTACGCGCCTTGGGCGGCGCGGCTGGCGCCGCTCCTCAACCTGCGCGACCGGGTGCCCGGCCTGCCGTGGTTGAGCGAGCTGGCGCTGGGTTTCAGCCACCGGCGACGCCTGCCCCGGTGGCGGCGCGACCGGTTCCGGGCAGAGGAGGCGCGGAACGGCCGGCGGGAGGGACGCGAGGTGGTGCTGTTGGCTGACACATTCAACGCCACCTTCGAGCCGGAGAATCTGCGCGCCGCGCTCGCCGTGCTCGACGCCGCCGGCTGCCGAATCCACGTGCCGATGCCAGCGGACGGGGGATGGCCTTTGTGCTGCGGGCGCACGTTCCTGGCCGCCGGCCTGGTCGACGAGGCCAAGGCCGAGGCGCGGCGGATGCTGCGGGCACTGAAGCCTTTCGTCGAGCGCGGCGTTGCCGTGGTCGGGCTCGAACCCTCGTGCCTGTTCACCCTTCGCGACGAGTTCAGGGCCATGTTCCCCGGCGCCGATACCGACAGGCTCGCCGATGCCGCCGTGACGTTCGAGGAATTCCTCGCCCGCGAGGCCGAAGCCGGAAGGCTCGCCCTGCCGCTGCGCGCGTTACCGCAGAAGCGCGCCCTTGTCCATGGTCATTGCCACCAGAAGGCATTCGCCGTCATGGCAAGCGTCGAGAAGGTGTTACGTCTGGTGCCGGAGATGAAGGTCGAGACCGTCGAATCCAGCTGCTGCGGCATGGCCGGCGCCTTCGGCTACGAGGCGGACAACTACGAGGTCTCGATGAAGATCGGCGAGCTTTCCCTGCTGCCGGCGGTGCGCGCGGCGGCCGACGACGATCTGATCGTCGCCGACGGCACCAGCTGCCGGCATCAGATCAAGGACGGCACCGGGCGAGCTGCCGTTCACGTCGCCCGCGTGCTGGAAAGCGCGCTCGACGGCAATTGACAGGATGATCGCGATGGCAAAATCCACCAGCGACACGGTCGCCCAGCCGATCCGCAGGCCGTCCCTGCACCAGGAAGTCGTCGTGCGCGTCCGCGAGATGATCTTCGCGGGCGAGCTCGCCAGCGGCGATCGGGTGCCGGAGAAGATGTTGTGCCAGCGGCTCGCCATTTCGCGCACGCCGTTGCGCGAGGCGTTGAAGGTGCTGGCCTCGGAAGGGCTTGTCGAGCTTCTCCCCAACCGCGGCGCCAGGATCGTCAAGCTGACCGCCGAGGCAGTGGACGAGATGTTCCCAGTGATGGGGGCGCTCGAAAGCGTCGCCGGCGAGCTCGCGTGCGCGCGGATCACCGACGTCGAGATCGACGAAATCCGCGCCCTTCATTACCAGATGGCGATCCATCACAAGCGCGGCGAGCTCAGGGAATACTTCGCGCTCAACCAGCGCATCCACGGCAAAATCCTGGAGGCCGCCGGCAACCCGACCCTCGGTGGCATCTACGGCGCCTTGACGGCGCGCATCCGCATGGCGCGTTACCGGGCGAACCTGTCGCGCGAGCGATGGAATCGGGCCATGGCCGAGCACGAGGAAATCCTGGACGCGCTTGCCGGACGCAACGGCGCCAGGCTGGCGAAGGTGTTGCGGCGGCACCTCGAGAACACCTGCGAAACGGTGAAGGAGGTCATCCGCCGGGGCGACACCGAGGGCGAGCACCCGGCATTGGCGGCCGGCGGCAAGGGATAACTGCGCTCTCGCCGGCGTGATTTCACGAGGCCGGCGGACTTCAGATAGAATGGTCCCATGTGGGAAAAAGTGAAGGTCTTCATTTTCGGCGAACGGCTTCAAGTGAACCTGCCGGAGCGGGTGCGCGAGAGCATCGCCCTGCAGCAGATCGAAAGCGAAAAGCTGATCAGCTGGGTGCAGCTGATGCTGGTGGTGATCTTCGGCGCACTTTATACCCTGGCGCCAAAGACCGCCGTCGGCGCACCCTTCCAGCCGGTCCCGTGGGCGCTTTCCGCGTATTTCGTGTTCACCATGATCCGCCTCGTCGGCGCGCACCGGGGGCGGCTGCCGAACTGGCTGCTGATGGTTTCGGTGATCATGGACATGGGCCTGCTGATGATCCTGATCTGGAGTTTCCACATCCAGTACATGCAGCCGCCGTCGTTCTACTTGAAGGCGCCGACAATGGTCTACGTCTTCATCTTCATCGCGCTCAGGGCGCTCCGGTTCGAGCCGAAGTTCATCCTGGTCGCCGGTGCGGCGGCTGCCGTCGGCTGGCTTTGCCTGATGCTCTATGTGCTGTTCTCGGTCGCCGGCAATCCGATGATCACCCGCAACTACGTGACGTATCTGACCTCCAACTCGGTCCTGATCGGCGCCGAGGTCGACAAGATCCTCTCCATATTGCTGGTCACCGCGGTGTTGGCGATCGCCATCATGCGCGCCCAGAGGGTGCTG
>DASWGT010000239.1:0-7028 GCA_036393575.1 Rhodospirillales bacterium
TCGATGTCGCCGGCGCGCAGTGCCAGACCTTCCTCGAGAATCTTAGCGCCCTCGTTGACGAGCGCATAGAGGCAACGCTCACGGATCTCATCGTCGCCGATCTGGCGACGCTCGATGCCAAGCTCCTTGGAGACGGCGACGATCAGCGCCTCGATCGCCGGATCGGGGATCGGGGTGCGGTCGCCTTTCTCGTAGCGGTACCAGCCGGTGCCGGTCTTCTGGCCGAAACGGCCCATCTCGCAAATTCGGTCCGCGATCGGCGAATAGCGCTCGTCCTTTGGTCTTGTCGAGGCCCGGCGCTGGCGGATGCGCCAGCCGACGTCGAGCCCGGCCACGTCGCCGACCGCGAACGGTCCCATGGCGAATCCGAAGTCGTAGATCACCTTGTCCACCTGCTGCGGCAGCGCGCCCTCCTCAAGCAGGAAGTTCGCCTGGCGGGTGTACTGGTGGTACATGCGGTTGCCGACGAATCCGTCGCAGATGCCGACCAGCACGCCGACCTTGCCGATGGTCTTCGAAAGCTTCATCACTGTGGCGATGGTTACCGGCGACGTTTTGGCGCCGCGGACGTTCTCCATCAACCGCATCACGTTGGCCGGGCTGAAGAAGTGGGTGCCGATGACTTTGTCCGGCCGGTTGGTGGCCTTGGCGATCTGATCGACATCGAGGGTAGAGGTGTTGGTGGCGAGGATGGTCTCGGCCTTGCACACGCGATCGAGCCGTCCGAACACTTTCTTTTTGATGTCCATCTCCTCGAACACCGCCTCGACGACGATATCGGCGTCGGCGACGTCGCCGAAGTCCATGGTGCCGTGGATCAGCTTCAGGCGGGTCTGCATGTCGGCTTCGCCGAGGCGGCCCTTGGCGACGGTGGCGGCGTAGTTACGGGCGATCACCCCGAGGCCTTTCTCCAACGCGTCCGCCTTGCTCTCGACTACGGTAACCGGAATGCCGGCATTGGCGAAGTTCATGGCTATGCCGCCGCCCATGGTGCCGCAGCCGATGACGCAGGCAGCGCGGATGGGCAGAACCGGCGTGTCCTTCGGCACGTCGGGAATCTTGGATGCTTCGCGCTCGGCGAAGAACACGTGGCGCTGCGCCAGCGACTGCGGCGAATCGCGGCAGGCGACGAATAGCTCCCGCTCCTTCTTCATGCCGTCGGCGAACGGCAGGGTGACGGCGGCCTCGACGGCGTCGATGCAATGGCCGGGCGCGATCAGGCCGCGGGAGCGGCGCGCGATCGCCTTGCGCTGGCCGGCGAAGAAGTCCCCGCCGACCGTCGGCGCCTTCAGCGCACTGGTCTTGCGCAAGAGGCTGTTCTCGGCGACGCGGGCCTCGGCGAACGCCACCGCCGCTTCCGCCAGTCCGCCGTCGGCGATTGCGTCGAGGATGCCGAGTTTCTTTGCTTCCTCGGCGCCGACAGGATCACCGGAAAGGATGATCTCGAGCGCGCCTACGGCGCCGATCAGCCGCGGCAGGCGTTGGGTGCCGCCGGCGCCGGGGATGATGCCGAGCTTGATTTCCGGCAGCGTCATCTCGGCCGACGGCGCGCCGACGCGGTAGTGGCAGCCGAGCGGCAACTCGAGGCCGCCGCCGTAGGCGGCGCCATGGACGGCGGCGACGGTGAGTTTTGGGCTCTGCTCGGCCATGTCGATGATATCTCGGAGCGTCGGCGGTGCCGGCGGTTGCCCGAACTCGCGGATGTCGGCACCGCCAGAGAAGCAGCGGCCGGCGCCGGTCAGCACGATGGCCTTGATGCGCGGATCGGTGATGGCGCGACCGATACCTTCCGCCACGCCCCTGCGGACAGCCGCGCCAAGCGCGTTGACCGGCGGGCTGTCGAGGGTGATTACGGCGACGGCGCCGCGCCTTTCGTAGCGCACCGGCCCAACCGCCGCATCGCCCTTTGCCGATGTCCCCGGGGATCGCTCGTTTGCCATCGGCTTATTTTGCGCTTCCCCGGGCCAGTTTATCCAGGGTGGTGAAGGCGGAAATGTGTTGAAGGCTGGCGGCGACGTCAACCACCACCGGGCCATCGCTGGCCAGGGCCTCGGCAACCACCGGCTCGGCGTCGGCGGCGGCGCGGATCGCCAAGCCCTTGGCGCCGAAAGCGCGGGCCAGGGACGCGAAGTCCGGGTTCCTGAGATCAGTGGCGATGGTGCGGCCGGGATAGAGCTTTTCTTGGTGCAGGCGGATGGTGCCGTAGCTCCCGTTGTTGGAAACGAACAGCCGCACCCGGGCGCCGTACTGGACGGCGGTGGCGAGCTCAGTGCCGGTCATTAGAAAGCCGCCGTCGCCGACGATGGTGACCACCTGGCGACCGGGAAAGCGCAACGCCGCTGCTACCGCCGCCGGCACGCCGAGTCCCATCGAGCCCGATGCAGCGCCAAGAAGCATATGGGACGAGCGGAACGGAAAATGCCGGTGCAGCCAGCTCGAGAAGTTGCCCGCATCGGTGGTCAGAATGGCGTCCTCAGGCAATGATTGGGCGAGTGCCGCCACCACGTGGCCGAAGGAGACCCCGTCGGGCGCCGTTACCGGTTTCCACGGCGCCAGATCGGCATAGACGGCGTGCGCCTGCTTCAGCCATGCGTCGCGGCCGGCCGGCGGCTCGGGGGCGTTGCGGGCTGCCAGCCGCTGCAGGAACGATGCCGCCCCGGATACGACGCCAATCGTGGTTTCGAACCGCCTCCCGAACCACCGTTTGTCCGGATAGACGTGGATCAGCGGTTGATCGGGCCTCGGCGCCTTGGGAAGCCGGAAGCCCTGCGTCGTCACATCACCGAGGCGGCTGCCGACGGCGAGGATCAGGTCCGCCCTGCCCAGGGTCTCGACCACGCTCGAAGGCATCCCATAGCCGAGATGGCCGGCGAAGTGCGGGTGCGCGTTGGTGAACAGGTCCTGGTGCTTGAAGCTCACGGCGACCGGCACCCGCCAGGCATCGCTGACCGCTTCCAGGGCGCGCCGCGCTGCCGGGCCCGACGCCTCACCGCCCGCGATCAGCAGCGGCCGCTCGGCTCTGGCCAGCCGTTCGGCCACACGTGACACCTCGGCATCGCTTGATGTCGGCCGCGCCACCGGCAGCGGCCCGACGGCCTCGGCTTGCGCCGGCAGGGTCAACATGTCCTCGGGCATTGCCACCACCACCGGCCCGGGCGTGCCCGTGCGCGCGACGCGGAACGCCTCGGCCGCTGCCGGCGCCAGTTGCCCGGGATCGGTGACCTCGATCACCGACTTGGCGATGTCGCCGAACAGCTTGTCGTAGTCCAGCTCCTGGAAAGCGCCCATGCCGCGGTCGGAAAGCGGCACTTGGCCGACGAACAGTAGCAGCGGCACCGCATCCTCGCGCGCCGTATAGACGGCGACGGCGGCGTTGCCGGCACCCGGCGCGCGACTGACCAACGCGATGCCCGGACATCCGGTGATCTTGGCGTCGGCGACGGCCATGAAGCCGGCACCGCCTTCGTGGCGGCAGCAAACCGTCTGGATCTCGGGCCGGTCATAAAGTGCATCGAGAACGGCGAGATAGCTTTCGCCAGGCACGCAGAACACCCGGTCGACGCCGTGGTGGTAGAGAGTCTCAACCAGGGCCTGGGCGGCAGTTGGCGTCATGCGGACCCGGCAGCGCGGGCAGCTCGCAAATTGAGCCAGCGGGCGAGCACGATCCCCGGTCCGCCGAGGGATAGCGCGATCAGCATCATTTCGAGATCCGTAAGCGTGATCGGTCCACCGCTTGGAGTTGCCAGGAAGATACCGCCGATCAGGATCAGCGCCCGCACGATCCAGCCCGCCGTGGCATGGGTCATCAGGTTCCCGACTCCAATCAGATAACCCTGCAGCGCGCCGGCGATCATGACGATGCCGAGCACCGCCGAGACGGTCAGCAGCACGATGTCGGCGAGTGGTGCGCGCAGGATGAACGCGGTGTTGAGGACGAAGAAGAACGGGATGAAATAGATGATGCTGCCGAGGCGCACCGCTTCCAGCCCGGTGCGCATCGGGTTCGCCCCGGCGATGGCGGCGGCGGCGTAGGCGCCGAGCGCCACAGGCGGCGTGATGTAGGACACCATGCTCCAATAGAAAATGAACATGTGCACTGCCAGAGGATCCAGTCCGCCTTTGATTAGCGCCGGCGCCAGCACGATGGCGAGGAAGATGTATGCCGCAGTCACCGTCATGCCGATGCCGAGGATGAAGCTGGTGAGCGCCCCCATCAGCAGGAGGATCAAAATGTTGCCGCCGGCCAAGAACACCAGGTCGTTGACGAAAGTGCCGGCCATGCCGGTCACCGACAGCGCGCCGACGATCAACCCGACGCCGGCGAGAATGGCGGTGATCTCGGCCAGCAGGTTACCGGTGGCGATGACGAATTCCTTGGTCGCTTTCCAAGTCCAGCGGTCGCCGGCCTTGATCTGGTTGACGGCAATCAGCAGCGCCGTCGCATAAAACGGCGCCAGCACCTCGCGCTGCAGGACCACCAGCATGATGGTCAGCAGCACAAAGACGGCGATGAAATGCCAACCTTCGCGCATGATGTCGCGAATTCGCGGCAGGTCTTCGGGCGGCATGCCGGGAAGGCCGTTTCTGGCCGCATAGGCATCGATCTGGACGAACAGCCCGAAGAAATAGAGCAGCGAAGGGATGATCGCGGCAATGGCGATGGTGATGTAGGGAATGTCCAGGAATACTGCCATGATGAAGGCGGTTGCCCCCATTACCGGAGGCATCAGCACGCCGCCAGTCGAGGCGCAGGCTTCGACGCCGCCGGCATAGGACGCCGAGAAGCCGATGCGCTTCATTGCTGGGATGGTCATAACGCCCGTCGTCACCACGTTGGAGATGACGCTGCCGCTCATCGAGCCCATCAGGCCACTGGCGAAGATGGCAACCTTTGCGGGCCCACCCCTGACGTGGCCGAGAAGAGCAAATGCCAGGTTGATGAAGAACTTGCCGCCGCCGGTGTGGGTCAAGGCGACGCCGAAGATCACGAAACCGATCACCAGATTAGCCAGCGCCCGCATCGGGATGCCGAGCATGCTCTCGTTGCTCATGATGTGGTAGGCGGCGGCGACGCTGATCGGGCTCGCCAGCCCGGAAAGCGGCCCCCACACCTTGTCGGCGTAGATCGGATAGAGCGAGATTACGGCGACGATCATGAACAAGGCGGTGCCACCGGCGCGGCGCGTCGCCTCGAGCAGCAGTACCCACAATACGTAGGAAAGATAGACGACCTCGTCAGGGGCGCCGAATTCCCAGCCGAGGTCGAGTATCTTCTGGCTGTTGACGACGAAGAACCCGACGATGCTCATCATGGCGACGAACAGGCCCCCGTCATACCACGGCACCCTGTCCGCCGGCGCCTGGGCGTGGGCCGGAAAGATGATAAACACGAAGGGCGCTAGTAGCCCGACCAGCGCGTATTGGTAATGGTTTTCGAGCAGCGTGTAGCCGATGAAAAACCCGAGATTGAAAAAATGATTGACGGCGAGCCCGGTCGCCAAGCAGGTGACAACGAGCAACACCGTCTGCCAGCCGATAGGAATTCGGCGGTGGCGGCTGAATGCCGCAACCGCCGGGGATTTGGCGACGCCGACCGTTTCGTTCACGGAGTGAAGCCGGCCTTTTTCAGTGCCTCAGTGCGGACTTTTGCCCACTCTTTCTTAAACGCGTCGCCGTCTGCTTTGCTGCTCTTGACTCCCGCCCACGCGGCCGCCAGTACCTGTTGGCGCTTGAGCAGTTTGTTGTTATGGGCATCCATTTCGGCAGTCCAGGCGCCGATTTCCTTCCAGTATTTCACCGCCCCCTTGTGATACGGGACCGCCCACTTGAAAGCCTGGCGCTCGAGCGCCCAGCCTTTAAGCTCCGGCATGGCGTCCTTAAAGTTCGCATACTGCGAATTGATCGCTTTGGTCATGGAATAGACCAGAGCGTCCTCCTGGCCGGCGAGGGTGATCAGGATCGGATAGGGATACGCCCCGCCCTCGTGCGGGTTGTCTTTAGAGACGCCGGCGCCGATGGTCGCGGTGTGCTTGACGAAATAGGGCGCGACGTCGAGCAGGCGCTTCCAGCCCGCGTCGTCCTTGTGCGGCAGCGGCGGCCAGAAGATGCCGCGCGGCGAAGCCTCAAGCTTCTTCACCGTCCCGGACACGGTGGAAGCAAAGGCAGCGTCCACCTGGCCATTGGTCATGCCTTCCCACGAAGCGCCGAAGCCAGGGAATTCCACCTTCTTGACGTCGTTCCAGTTCAGCCCGGCGAACGCCAGAACCGCCTCGACGCCGATGTTGAGCGCATCGCCGCCGCGCACCCAGGCAACCCGCTTGCCCTTGAGGTCGGCGACGGTGCGGATGTTGGCGTCCTTGGCCGTGCCGACGGACAAATTGGCGTCCGACGACGCCGACATCAGCATGTGCAACGGCTGCGGTCCCCATTCCTTGCCGGCGAAATCGGAAATGCCCTCGAACGCGAAATAGGTGGCGCCGCCGTTGGCGACGAACTGCACTTGGCCATTGCGCAACGGAATCAGACGCGAGATGTCGTTCTTGCCCGGCACCACGCGCAAGCTAGCGCCGTACTTGTCCTTCAATGCCTTGCCGATGGCGACCGACTGGTTGTAGCCGGTGGTGCCGGTGTTGTAGGCGCTCCACGCCAACGTGGCGGGAAGCTTGACGTCGTCGGCGAACGCTGGCGCGGCTAGCCCGGCGGCTGCCGCCAAGGCGACCCCTATGAGCAGAGTCCTTGCTGTCATGGATTCCTCCCGGTCATGGCGAACGGGAACGCGGCCCTTGAAACGGGTGAACCACGCCCCCGCCCCATTGTTGACGGTTTCTTGCATTGGGCCCCGGCGGCGAGCCGCCAGGCGCCGTGAAGTATTCCACGTTAGGTGTAAGCCCTGAAATCCGCAAGAGCCCCAAGCGAGAGGACGGCCCGTACGACCAATGCCAAAACGAAACCCGCTCCCCGGGGGCAGCCCAAGGAGCGGGTATAGCGACCATACGGTCGGGCAATCAGTTATTTCATTTTGAGGATTT
>DASWGT010000240.1:0-5188 GCA_036393575.1 Rhodospirillales bacterium
CGGCGGCGATGCGGCGACGGTCGGTGACGACGGTAGCATTCAGCCCGACCGCCGCCGCCGGGTAGTCGGCGGCCGGGTCGTTGTTGGCAATCGAGCCGCCGATGGTGCCGCGGTTCCTGACGTGAGGATCGCCGATGCCGCTGGCGAGATCGGCCAAGGCCGGGATCGCGGCTTGCACGTCTTTCGACGCCGCCACCTCGGCGTGGCTGGTCATGGCGCCGATGGCGACGACGCCGTCTTTGACCGAGAGGCCCTTCAGCTCCGGTACTGCCACGAGATCGATGACATCCGACGGCGACGCCAGGCGTTGCTTCATCACCGGGATCATGGTCTGCCCGCCGGCCAGATACCGGCCGTCGCCGGCGTTTTTGAACGCGGCGACCGCGTCGGCGAGGCTTTTCGGGCGCAGATAGTTGAAGTCGTGCATGGCAATCAGGTCCGCATCGCCTTGGCGCCGGCCAGCACCGCCTTGACGATGTTCTGGTAGCCGGTACAGCGGCAAAGATTGCCTTCCAACCCGTGGCGCACCTCGGCGTCGCTCGGGTCGGCGTTGCCCTTAACCAGCGCCACCGACGCCATCACCATGCCCGGCGTGCAGAACCCGCATTGCAGGCCGTGATGGTCGTGGAACGCCTGCTGCATCGGATGCAATTTGCCCGCCGGCGCCAGGCCTTCGATGGTGTTCACGCGCGCGCCATCAGCCTGCACCGCCAGCATGGTGCAGCTTTTCACCGCCCTGCCGTCGACGTGGACGACGCAGGCGCCGCACTGGCTGGTGTCGCAGCCGACGTGGGTGCCGGTCAGCTTCAGGGTCTCGCGCAAGTATTGCACCAAGAGCGTGCGCGCCTCAACCTCGTGCACGACCGGCTTGCCGTTTACGGTTAGCGATATCCTGGGCATTGCGTCCCTTTATTCGTTCGTTCGCCGCCAATTGAAACCGCGCCGGTCGTGCTTTACGTTGCGTTGACAATTTCGGGCGGCGCGGTCGCGCATACCATTACCCGTCGTTTTCCCCCGGTCAACGGAGAAAAAAATGAAACTCAGCGACGAAATCAGGATCGAGGCGCCGCGCGAGCGCGTCTTCGCGGCGCTCAACGACCCTGATATCTTGAAGCGCGCGATCCCCGGCTGCCAGGCGCTGGAGCGGGTGTCGGCGAGCGAGCTGACGGCGACGGTGACCGCCAAGATCGGGCCGGTGAAGGCGACCTTCAAGGGCCGCGTCACGCTCTCCGACCTCAACCCGCCGGAGAGCTACACCATCGCCGGCGAGGGCAAGGGCGGCGCCGCCGGTTTCGCCAAGGGCAGCGCCAAGGTGACGCTGACCGAGGACGGCGCGGCGACGCGGCTCCGCTACGAAGTCAATGCCGACGTCGGCGGCAAGCTGGCGCAAGTCGGCGCGCGGCTGATCGAGGGTTCGTCGAAGAAGCTGGCCCAGGAGTTCTTCGCCGCCTTCAAGGCAGCGCTGGCGGCGCCCGCGCCCGAAGCCAGGCCCGCCGCTGGGCCGGCCGTCCCCGCGCCCGCCCCCCAGCCCGCCCATGGCCTGCCGATGTGGTTGGTCGTCGGCGGCGTGGCGTTCGTCGTCGCCCTGGTGACGTTCCTCATCGTCCTTCGCTGACGCCGCCCTCGCTCTCGTCGGGCAGCGTGTCGTAGTCGGCGAGCACGCCCGGATCGGCTACCGCCACCTCGACCACGCGCGACGGATTCGCGGCGACGATGCCCTTGCCGCCGCGGTCGCCATGGATGGCGCCGAGCGCCCCGAAGTGGGCACGGCCGAACAGCACCGGGTTGCCGCGCCGTCTTTCGGCCACCGGCACGCAGATATCCTTGCTGGCGGCGGCGTCGAAGGCGCCGATCAGCGACTTGATGGTCGCCGGCGCGATCTCCGGCATGTCACCGAGCAGAATCACCGCCGCCGCCGCGTCGGGCGGCAGCGCCGCGACGCCGCGGCCGATCGAGCCGCCCATGCCGCGGGCGAAATCGTCGTTATGGACGAAGGCGACATCGAGGCCCGCCAGCGCGGCGCGGATCTTTTCCGTCTCGAAGCCGGTGACGATGACCACCGGATCGAGCCCGGCGGCGAGCGCCGTCTCGGTGACGCGGCGCACCATCGGCTTGCCGCCGACCGCATGGAGCAGCTTGTTCTTCGGCCTCGCCCGGCTGGATTGCCCGGCCGCCAGTACGATGCCGGCGATCGCCTTGCTGTTCGGCACCCGCGCTCCTCCCTCCCCTGCCCGGCGCTCCGGCTTCCGTCACGCCCCTTGCAACGCCGGGGCATCGAAGATAAGGCAACGGGGAACGCCGTCCAAGAACCGGGCCGAGAGCCCGGCCCAGAGCCCGGAACCAGGAGCCGATCTCGCCATGCTGCCCAGCCCCGCCTCCGACGCCTCGGACGCGCTTGCCGTCATCGGCCGCCTGATCGGCTGGCTCGACGGCGGCCGCGGCGCCGCGCTGGCTGTGGTGGTCGAGACCTGGGGCTCGTCGCCGCGCCCGGCCGGCAGCCTGCTCGCGGTCAACGACAAGAGCGCCTTCGCCGGCTCGGTGTCCGGCGGCTGTGTCGAGAGCGCGGTGGTCGCGGAATCCCTCGCGCTGATCAAGTCCGGCGGCCACAAGATCCTCGAGTTCGGCATCGCCGACGAATCCGCCTGGAAGGTCGGCCTCGCCTGCGGCGGCCGGCTGAAGGTGTTCGTCGCCGGCGCCACGGCAACCTGGCGCGAGACGTTGGAAAAGCTGGTCGCGGTGCGGCGGAAGAAGCGGCCGGCGGCGCTGATCGTCGATTTGGAAAAAGGCAAGCCCGCCTTGATGGTCGAGGGCGATCGAAAGTTCAAAGTCGGCGCGGCGCCGGAGTGGCTGGCCGCCCCGGTTGCCGAAGCGTTGCAGTCGGACGAGAGCCGCGTCGTCGAGGGGCCGAAGGGCGCCAAGCGCTTCGTCGGCGTCTTCAACCCGCCGCTCCGGCTGCTGGTCGTCGGTGCCGTCCACATCGCCCAGTCGCTGGCCAGGCTCGCCGCCGAGACCGGCTTCGAGGTGGTGGTCATCGACCCACGCGGCGCCTGGGCGACGGCCGAGCGCTTCCCCGGCGTCGTGCTCGACAAGCGGTGGCCGAAGGAGGCGTTGGCGGTGCTGAAGCCCGACCGCCGTACCGCCATCGTGTCGCTGAGCCACGACCCGAAGCTCGACGACCCGGCGCTTCTGGCGGCGGTCGCGAGCAACGCCTTCTATATCGGCGCTTTAGGAAGCCGCCGCACCCAGGAGAACCGGATGAAGCGGCTGCAGGCCGAGGGCGCCGACACCAAGGCGCTGAAGCGCATCCACGGGCCCGTCGGCCTCGATATCGGGGCGCTGACGCCGGCCGAGATCGCGCTTTCGATCATGGCCGAGGTGGTGGCGGCGTGGCGCGGTGAATCCGGCTGACGACGGCCCCCTAATCCCTTGCAAAGTCGGGGGCGGCTGCCTAGGGTTTGATGATGCCGAGGGGCGCGCCCGCGCGGCCGAAACCGCGGGTTTGCCAGGGGTGCCTTCCGGCCAACCGAACAGCGACAACAAAGCGACGACAACAAGGGGAGGATCCCGGAAATGTTCTTTAAAGCGATCAAACACGCCGGCTTCGCGCTGGCCGCGGTGCTGGCCTTGGGGCTTGGCCTCAACCCGGCGCCGGCCGACGCCAAGACCAAGGTCAAGGTCGGCTTCATCGGGCCGCTCACCGGCGGCACGTCTTCCAACGGCCTCGGCGGGCGCAACTCGGCCGACCTGGCGGTCAAGCTCCGCAACGCCGACAAGAAGGCCAAATACGAATACGAGATGGTCGTCCAGGACGACGAGTGCAAGCCGAACATCGGCGTCCAGGCAGCGACCAAGTTCGGCGCCAGCAAGGACATCATCGCCGCGGCCACCCATTACTGCTCGGCGGTGGCGATCTCGACAGTCGACGTCTACCACAAGTTCGGCCTGCCGGTGATCGTCTGGGGCGCGGTGCTGCCCGAAATCACCTACGGCAACGACTATAAAGAGATTCACCGCGTCAACGGCACCATGATCAACCAGAACGAGACCGCGGCGACGTTCATGCGGGGCCTCGGCTACAAGACCTGGGCGATCATCCACGACACCACCGACTACGGCAAAGGCCACGACAAATACTTCACTCAGTACGTGGAAAAGGCAGGCGGCAAGATCCTCGGCCGCTTCGGCGTGACGTCCGACCAGCAGGACTTCTCGGCCGAACTGACCAAGATTAAGTCGCTGAATCCGGAAGTGCTCTACTTCGGCGGCCTGACGCCGATCGGCGTGCGCATCCGCGCGCAGATGGACAAGCTGGGCGTCAATGCCTTATTCCAGGGCACCTCGGGCATCGTGTCCGACACCTTCATCCAGGGCTCTGGTCCGCTGGCCGAGGGCGTGCTGGCGTTCCGCGAGGGGGCGCCGACCGAGAAGCTGCCGGGCGGCAAGTTCTTCCTCGAGCAGTACGGCAAGCAGAAGTACGCCGAACCGCCGGAGGCCTATGGCGCGTTCGCGTTCTCGGCCATGACCCTTATCCTCGACACCATCGAGAAGGTCGGGCCGGATCGCAAGAAGGTCCGCGACGCGCTCAACAAGGTCGCCGGCAAGAACGCCGCTGATTCCATCACCGGCAAGATCTCGTTCGACGACCACGGCCAGAACACCATTGCCCTCATCACCAAATACGTGGCGCAGGACGGCAAGTGGGTGATCTGGGAGGACAGCGAGTACGCCGCCGGCAAGCGCAAGCTGAAGGGCAAGTAACCGCCGGCATGGTAGCGGAGCGGCCGGGCCCTGCGCCCGGCCGCCTTTCCGCTGCCGTGGTTGCCGCTTTTTTCGATCTGGGATCCCCGCCATGGATGTCGGACTGCTCGGCCAATACATCATGAACGGCCTGATGCTCGGCATGATGTACGCGCTGGTCGCCGTCGGCTTCACGCTGTTCTTCGGGGTCATGGACATCATCAACTTCGCCCACGGCGACGTGCTGATGGTCGGCGCCTTCGCGGCGCTGGCCACCATCCTCGGGCTCGCCGGCATCGGCATCGACAGCCCGTGGCTGCAACTTTTGGGCGCCGCCCTGGTCGCGGTGTCGACCATGGCCGTGCTCGGCGCCGTCATCGCGCGCACCATGGTGCTGCCGCTGAAGGGCGCTCCGCCGCTGAACACGCTGCTGATCACGCTGATGCTCGGC
>DASWGT010000241.1:0-3386 GCA_036393575.1 Rhodospirillales bacterium
TGCTGGATCCGGCCGTTCGCCAACGTCGTCTACCTGATGCCGGCGTTCACCATCGGCGAGGAGGATTTGGCGCGGCTCACCGAAACGGTGGTCAACGTGGTGGGCGAATGGTCGGCGTTGCGCCCCTTTGCCCGGGAGGCCTGAGATTTCCAATTCGCTCGACCAATTCGCCGAAGGCAAGCTCAGGGCGCTCGAGCAACGCAACCTGCGCCGCTGGCTCGCCGAGACCGAGCGCGTCGGTCCCATCGAGGTGATGCGGAATGGCCGGCGGCTGATCTCGTTCTCGTGCAACGACTACCTCAACCTCAGCCAGCACCCGGAGATCAAGCGCGCGGCCATCGCGGCGACCGAGAGATACGGCGTCGGCGCCGGCGCCTCGCGGCTGGTCACCGGCAACCATCCGCTGTTCAAGGTACTGGAGGAGAAGCTGGCGCGGCTCAAGGGCGCCGAGGACGCGTGCGTGTTCGGCTCCGGCTATCTCGCCAACACCGGCATCATCCCGGCCCTCGTCGGCGCCGACGACATGGTCGCCGTCGACGAGCTCAGCCACGCCTGCATCTTCGCCGGCTCGCAGTTGACCAATTCGGCACTGCACGTGTTCCGCCACAACGACGTCGGGCATCTGCGTGAGATCCTCATGGCGCAGCGCGCCCGCCACCCACGCGCGCTCGTCGTCACCGACGGCGTGTTCTCCATGGACGGCGACCTGGCGCCGCTGGCCGCCCTCGCCGATGCGGCCGACGAGTTCGACGCCTGGCTGATGACCGACGACGCCCACGGCATCGGCGTCGTCGGCGGCGGCCGCGGCTCGAGCTTCGTCGACGGCGGTGCCCATCGGGTACCGTTGCAGATGGGCACCCTGTCGAAGGCGATCGGCGGCTACGGCGGCTACCTGTGCGCCAGCCGGCCGGTGATCGACCTGATCCGCACCCGCTCGCGCACCTTCATCTATTCCACCGGCCTGCCGCCGGCTTCCGTCGCCGCCGCCATCGCCGCCATCGAGCTGATCGAGCGCGACCCCGACTACGCGGCGCTGCCGCTCGCGAAGGCGCGCGCCTTCACCCGCGCGCTGGGGCTCCCCGACGCGCAAAGCCCGATCGTGCCGATCGTGCTCGGTGGCGAGACGCGCACGCTCAACGCCTCGCGACTGCTCGAAGAGGAAGGCTTCCTGGTCATCGCCATCCGGCCGCCGACCGTGCCGGCGGGCACGGCGCGGCTGCGCGTCACCTTCACCGCCGCCCACGACGACGCCGACGTGCGGCGGCTGGCCGACGTCATCCGCGCCCGCATCCTGACCGAGGCCGCGTGAGGACGCTGTTCGTCACTGCCAGCGGCACCACCGTCGGCAAGACCTTCATCGCCGCCGCGCTGGCCCGGGCGCTGACGGGCGCCGGCAAGTCGGTGGCGGTGGCGAAGCCGGTGATCAGCGGTTTCACCTGGGAGACGGCTGCCGACTGCGACACAGCAATCCTTTTGAAGAGTATCGGCCAAGAGCCGACCCGCGACGCCATCGCCGCCGCCTCACCGTGGCGGTTCCAGGCCCCGCTCGCCCCCGACATGGCGGCGCGGCACGAGAGGCGCACGGTCGATTTCGATGCGCTGGTCAAGTTCTGCCGCGACGCGCAACGGGGCGACGGCGATCTGCTGCTGATCGAGGGCGTCGGCGGCGTCATGGTGCCGCTCGACGACCGCCATACGGTACTCGACTGGATCGCCGCTTTATCCGAGCCCGCCCCAGACCCCGCGCCGGCGTTGCTCGTCGTCGGCTCGTATTTGGGCGCCATCAGCCACGCGCTGACCGCCGCCGCGGCGCTCGAGGCCCGCGGCATAACGATCGCCGGTGTCGTCGTCGACGAATCGGAGGCCAGTACGGTGCCGCTCGCCGATACCGTGGCGACGCTGAAGCGTTTCCTGCCGGGCACGAAGCTGGCGATGGTCCCGCGCGGCGCCGACGCCGAGGCGGTGCTGAAGGCGCTCGGTCCAGTGGTCAGCGTTTAGGACGCGATCCGTTCCACCGTCCCCGTCCGGACAAATGCTTTCGTCATTCCCGCGAAAGCGGGAATCCAGTTCAATCGTTTCCCTGGACCCCCGCTTACGCGGGGGGGACGAATTGATTACGGAAAGACGGATCGCGGTCTACGGCCGCCGGCCGCGTTTCGCCTTGCGGCTGTTGCGCTCGATCCAGCGGGCCAGCTCGTCGTCCTCGAGATCGCCGGAAGCCAGCGCCAGGATCATCTGCACCTCTTCCGCCTGGTTGGGATCGAAACGCCAACCGTTCAGGTGAAGGAACACATGCACGGCAAGCAATCCGGTGCGCTTGTTGCCGTCGACGAACGGATGGTTCCTGATGATGCCGGCGGCGTAGGCGGCGGCCAGCTCGAACAGGCTCGCATCGGGCTGGTAATGGCGGCGGTTGATCGGTCGCGTCAGGCCACTTTCCAACAGGCCGGGATCCCGGAGACCGTCGGCGCCTCCGAACTGCACCAGCTGCTCGTCATGGATCGCCAGTACGATGTCGACCGTGAGCCACTTCGGCTCGTCGGTCATTTCGCCAGTTCACGCAACGCGTCACGATGGCGGCGCATGTAGTCGCGGGTGGCCTCCAAGGCATCGGCGAAGTCCGGGTCATAAGGCACCAGGCGGATGCCGCCCGGCGCGTGGACGACGAACAGCCTGTCGCCCTCGCCGACGCCGAGCTGGTCGAGCTCCGCCTTGGGCAGGATGACGCCGTAGGAATTGCCGATCTTGCGCACCGTCAGGGTATTCGCCATGCGACCCTCCGAATCCATGTTATACCAAAAGTTATAACATTGTTTCGGGCCTGTCAAAGCAAAAAGGCCCACCGCCTTGCGGCGCAGGCCTTTGCCTTTGGTCGGGGATCGGCGCCTCAGGGTCGCCGGCTGCCCTACCCCATCGCCTTCTTCAGGTTCTGATCCAGCTTGTCGAGGAACGCCTGGGTGTTGAGCCAAGTCTGGTCGGGGCCGATGAGCAGCGCCAGGTCCTTGGTCATGAAGCCGGCCTCGACGGTCTCGACGCATACCTTCTCGAGGGTCTCGGCGAACTTCACCACCGCCGGCGTGCCGTCGAACTGGCCGCGGTAGGCAAGCCCGCGCGTCCACGCGAAGATCGAGGCAATCGGGTTCGTGCTCGTCTTCTCTCCTCGCTGGTGGGCGCGGTAATGGCGAGTCACGGTCCCGTGGGCGGCCTCTGCCTCGCACGTCTTGCCATCGGGCGTCATCAGTACGCTCGTCATCAGCCCGAGCGAGCCGAACCCCTGCGCCACTGTGTCGCTCTGCACGTCGCCGTCATAGTTCTTGCACGCCCACAGGTAGCCGCCCTCCCACTTCATCGCCGCCGCCACCATATCGTCGATCAGCCGGTGTTCG
>DASWGT010000242.1:0-2872 GCA_036393575.1 Rhodospirillales bacterium
CGCTCGACGCCCATGGCGTCGGCCAGCCGCGTGAAGCGGGCGAGGCTGCGCATCGCCTCGTCGGCGCCGTCGGCGTTCAGCCGGCCGCTGGCTTCCAGGCCCTTGGCCAGCCGGCACGAGGTCTTCTCGTTGTAGATCGGCACCGGCAGCCGGAGCGGCGCGTCGTAGACCACCAGGCGCACGGTGTTGGAGCCGATGTCGACGACGCCGACCCGGCCAGGGGAGCCAGCGGACGAGCCCTTGGTCGCGCCGCGGGCCGCCAGACGAGTCGCCGCGGCGGTGTCGCTAGGGCGCACAGCTGGATTCCCGCTTGCGCGGGAATGATGGCTTGAATTCAGCGGGGTCGTCACCCCCGCGAAAGCGGGGGTCCAGGCGATTTGAAGAACTGGATTCCCGCTTGCGCGGGAATGACGGATCGAACGCGCGTGAACGGACCATCACTTCTCCAGCGGCTTCGAGCGCGCCGAATTGCCGGACGGCTTGCGGCCCGGGTGTGGCGGCGGGCGCCTGCCGACGCCACGCCCCGACAACGACGGGTTGGTGAGGAAGTAGGCGTGCGCGCCGAACCCCTCGCCCGCCGGCTGGACGCGGGCGTAGCGGCCGTCGGCGCCGAGCACCCAGCTTTGCGCCTGGTCCTTGAGGTTGTTGACCATGATCTCGTCCATCACCTGGCGGTGCACGGTCGAGTTGTCGATCGGCACCATGGTCTCGATGCGCCAGTCCAAATTCCGCGGCATCCAGTCGGCGGACGAGATGAACACCTTCGCCTGTTTCGACGGCAACCCGTGGCCGGCGCCGAAGCAGACGATGCGCGTGTGCTCCAGGAACCTCCCGACGATGCTCTTGACGCGGATGTTCTCCGACAATCCCGGCACGCCCGGCTTCAGGCAGCAGATGCCGCGCACCACGAGCTCGATCCTGACGCCGGCCCGCGAAGCGCGGTAAAGGGCGTCGATCATCGCCGGATCGACCAGCGCGTTGAGCTTCGCCCAGATCGCCGCCGGCTTGCCGCGGCGGGCGTTTTCCACCTCGGCCTCGATCAGCGCCGTAAGCCTTTTCCGCAATGTCAGCGGCGCGAAGATCAGCTTCTCCATCTTCTCCGGGTTGGCGTAGCCGGTCATGAAGTTGAAGATGCGCGCCGCGTCGCGGCACAACGCCGGATCGCAGGTGAACAGCGACAAATCCGTGTAGGTCTTGGCGGTCACCGGGTGGTAGTTGCCGGTGCCGAAATGGACGTAGGAACGCAAGCCGCCGCCCTCGCGCCTGACGACCAGATTCACCTTAGCGTGGGTCTTCTTGTCCATGAAGCCGTAAACGACGTGCGCCCCGGCGCGTTCCAGGTTGCGGGCCCAGCGGATGTTGGCCTCCTCGTCGAAGCGGGCCTTCAGCTCGACCATCGCCGTCACCGACTTTCCGGCCTCGGCGGCCTCGGCCAGCGCCGCGATGACGGGGGAATCGTTGCTGGTGCGATAGAGCGTCTGCTTGATGGCGACCACGTCCGGGTCCTGGGCCGCCTGGCGCGCGAACTGCACCACCACGTCGAAGCTTTCGTACGGGTGATGGACGATGATGTCCTTGGCGCGGATGGCGGCAAAGATGTCGTTGCCGAAGTCGCGGATGCGCTCGGGGAAGCGCGCGTCGACGGGCGGGAACTGCAGCTCCGGCCGCTCGCCGGTGATCAGCCGGTCGGTGTCGGCGAAGCCGAGCAAGCCGTCGACGGCGATGGTGTCCTTCGGCGCGACGCCGATCTCCTTGATCACCAGCTGCTTGAGCCCGTCGGACATGTCGGCGTTGAACGACAGCCGGATGACCGACCCGCGGCGGCGGCGCTTCAGCGCGCTTTCGAACGTGCGCACCAGGTCCTCGGCTTCCTCGTCGATCTCCATCTCGCTGTCGCGCAGCACGCGGAACAGGCCCTTCTCGAGCACGTCGCAGGCGGGGAACAGGCGGCCGAGGTGGAGGCCGATCACGTCCTCGAGCGGCATGAAGCGGATCGCTTTGCCGGGCAGCCGCTGGAAGCGCGCCAGGCCCGGCGGCACCGGCAGCAGCGCGCGCATGAACCCCTTGGTGTCGCGGCGCCGCAGGAGAAGCGCCAGCGAGAAGCCGAGGTTGGGGATGAACGGGAACGGGTGCGCCGGGTCGATGGCGACCGGCGTCAGCACCGGGAAGATGTCGTCCATGAAGTGGCGCTCCAGCCACGTCCGGTCGGCGTCGGTGAGATCGCCCGCGCCGACCAGCCGGATGCCGGCCTCGGCGAGCTCGGCGACCAGCCGGCGCCAACAGTCGCTCTGGTCGTGGGCGAGGCGGTGGGCGGCCAAGCGCACGGCGTCGAGCTGCTTCGCCGGCGTCATGCCGTCCGGCGACGGCGTCGTCACGCCGGCGCGAATCTGGCCGCTGAGGCCGGCGACGCGCACCATGTAGAACTCGTTGAGGTTGACGGCCGAGATGGCGAGGAAGCGGAGACGTTCGAGCAGCGGATTGCGCGGGTTGTTGGCCTCCTCCACCACACGCGCGTTGAAGGCGAGCCAGGAGAGCTCGCGGTTGATGAAGCGGTCTTGGGAATCGGGCGCGATCGGGGCGATTCCGCCTTCGCCGCCCGCGCCCTTTTCCCTGGGGGCGGCTTCGGCGGGCCTCGCGGCCGGCTTGCCGGCCTTTTGGCCGGGACGAATGGGGACGACCTTCTGCATGGCGGCGGATTTTAGGCCGAAACGGCGGTGGTTGTCATGTTACGGATCGAAGACAATTAGCGTGGCACGAGATAAGGCGCGAACGACTGGCTGACTATGGTCGCTTTTCTTCAGTCCTAGCTTGCCACGTTTCTACAAGAAATGTTGCCATTGCCCCGGCGATGTTCACGGCCAAAGCTGCGTGC
>DASWGT010000243.1:0-5491 GCA_036393575.1 Rhodospirillales bacterium
GTTGATGGCGCGCTTGATTTCCGAGCGCCGGTCGTTGTTGAGGTAGACGCCGCGGGCGAGCTCGACGAACTTGTTGCCGAAGTCCTTTCGCCGCTCGCAATCGCGGATGTCGTCCTCGATCTCCCACAGGCGCTCGTTGACCCGCTTCAGCTCGGCGGCCAGGCGGTCGAGTTCGGTCGACGGCTTGACGGCACCGTCACGGGCGGCGGTCAGCATCGTCCACTCGCGCTCAATGTTTTCGAGCTTCGCCGCGTCCGTCATGTGTTCGCGCTTGATCTCGAGGATGGTGATCTTGTCGATCAGCTCGCCCGGGGAGATTTCGACGGATAGGCCCTTGGACAACGCGCTGCTCCTCATATCCGGCGGATCGGCGCCGGCGCCTAATCTATCCCAGATCGGTCTCCGGTCCGCCACCCGAAAATACCCGCTTGAGCTCCGCCACGCGGTCGCGGTGACAGGCGAACGCGTTGATCTGCTCGCCGAACTGGAACCGCGCTTCGGCCGCGAAGCGGACCAGGGCGAGGCGGCGGCGCGGGCACGGGCGGGGCGGGGTCGACTCCGGCCACACGAAAGTCTCCTTGCCGTCGTTGAACTCCCAGCACGGCCGATAAAGCGCGTAGCCCATTTCCTCAAGCGTCCGCAGCGGCCTGAGCGTCGCCTGCGGATCGCCGCGCGCGATCCAGTTCTCGAACACGATGAACGGCCTGGCGCCCGCGATCATCGCCGCGGCGCCGCGGAACACCTGGGCCTCGTGGGTCTCGACGTCGACCTTCATCAGCCACGGCGCCGGCAGCCCGAGGCCATCGAGGCGGGCCAGCCGGACGCGGCGGCCGCCGCCGGCACCGCCTTGGCCGGCCGCGGCGAGACGGGCGATGCCGGTGTCGATGGGATCGAAGGCCATGGTCGCCTCGCCGTCGCGGTCGGAAAGCGCGATTGGGTGGCAATGGACTCGCCCGGCGAGCCCGGCCTGGCGAGCAAGGTCGTCGAGGTCGGCGAATGTGTCGGCGATCGGCTCGAAGGCGTGGACGGCGCCGGTGTAGCCCGGGATGCCGGCGGCGTAGAGGGTGAAATAGCCCCAGTTGGCGCCGACGTCGTAAAACACCCGCTCGCCGGCGAGCAGCGTCTCCAGGATCGCCGCCACCTCCGGCTCGTAGCTGTCGACGGGACCGTCGTAGATGCCGCGGAAATGGACCTTGCGCGCATCGAAGTCGAGACGCGCCCGCCCGCCCGGCAAATCCACCGACACGGCGCCGCGGCCGCCGAGCCCGAGCCCGTGATAGGCGACGTCGAACAGCATCCGCCCGGGTCGCTTGAACAGCCGCTTCGCCCAGCGGCGGCGGTAGCGGTGGAAGCCGATTTGGGCGAGCCGGGCGATCAGCGGCAGGTCCTCGGCCCGGAACGGGTCACGCGGCGGCCTGCCGCCGACGATGAGGTCTGACGCGTCGGTCATGATCGCGGGCCTCCAGCCTGGCGTGCCGGCGACTTTATCGGCATCGCCGCGGCGTGAAAAGCGGTGCCGCGGCGAGCCGTTGAAGGATGCCACAAAGGGGCTGGGATTCGCTGAAACCGCTACCTATAATCCGCCGCAACCGACAAGCAACCATCCGTCCCGCCAGCCGAAACCAACCGCCAATTCGAACCGAAAGATATCGAACCATGAGCAGCACCAAGGCCGCCTTCATCGGGCTCGGGAACATGGGCTATCCCATGGCCGGGCACCTCTCGAAGGCCGATTTCGACGTCACCGTCTACAACCGCACCGCCGCCAAGGCCGAGGCCTGGGTCCGGGAGTACGGCGGCAACGCCGCCAAGACACCCGCCGAGGCCGCCCGGGGCGCCGGTATCGTGCTCACCTGCGTCGGCAACGACGACGATCTCGCCGTCGTGACGTTGGGCCAGGACGGCGCGCTCGCCAGCATGGGCAAGGGGTCGCTGCTGATCGACCACACCACGGCGTCGGCCAGCATCGCCCGCCAGCTCGCCGCCGAGGCAAAAAAGAAGGGCGTCCTGTTCCTGGACGCGCCGGTGTCGGGCGGCCAGGAAGGGGCGAAGAAGGGGCAGCTGACGATCATGGTCGGCGGCGATGCCAAGGCGTTCAGGACCGGCGAGCCGGCGATGAAGCCCTATGCCAAGGCAATCACCCTGATGGGGCCGGTGGGGGCGGGGCAATTGACCAAGATGGTCAACCAGATGTGCTGCGCAGCGGCCATCCAGGCGCTCGCCGAGGGCATGCACCTGGCGGTCAGGTCGGGGTTGGATCCGCACCTGGTGGTGGAGACCATCTCGAAGGGCGCCGCCCAGTCGTGGCAAATGGACAACCGCGCGCGTACCATGGTCGACGGCAAGTTCGACTTCGGCTTCGCCTGCGACTGGATGCGTAAGGACTTGGGCATCTGCCTCGACGAGGCCCGCAACAACGGCGCGCAACTGCCGCTGACGGCGCTGATCGAGGACTTCTACTCCCGGGTCCAGGACCGCGGCGAGGGCCGGCTCGACAACACCGCCCTCTACCGCCTGCTCACCAACCCATAGGCGGGAGGGCGGAAATCATGGCAAACACGGCATTCATCGGCCTCGGCGTGATGGGCTTTCCGATGGCCGGGCACCTGGTCAGGGCCGGCCACCAAGTCACCGTCTACAACCGCAGCCCGAAGCGGGCCCAGGAATGGGTCAAGAAACACGGCGGCAAAATGGCGAAGACGCCGGCCGCCGCCGCCAAGGACGCCGACGTGGTGTTCAGTTGTGTCGGCAACGACGACCACCTGCGCCAGGTCGCCTTCGGCAACGACGGCATCCTCGCCGGCATGAAGCGGGGCGCGGTCTATTGCGACCACACCACGGCGTCGGCCGGGATCGCCAAGGAGATCGACGCCGAGGCCAAGAAGCGCGGCATCGGCTTCCTCGACGGGCCGGTGTCCGGCGGCCAGGCGGGGGCTGAGAACGGCGTGCTGACGGTGATGGTCGGCGGCGACAAGCGGCACTTCGACGTCGCGGCGCCGGTGATCAAGGCCTACGCCCGCGCCGTCACCCTGTTGGGGCAGGTCGGCGCCGGCCAAGTCACCAAGGCGGTCAACCAAGTGTGCATCGTCGGTCTGGTGCAGGGCCTGGCCGAAGGCCTGGCGTTCGCCGAAAGGGCCGGGCTCGACGCCAAGAAGGTGGTGGGCGTCATCGCTAAGGGCGCTGCGCAGTCGTGGCAGATGGACAACCGGGCCCTGACCATGATCGACGACAAGTTCGATTTCGGCTTCGCCACCAAGTGGATGCACAAGGACTTAGGCATCGCGCTGGCCGAGGCCAAGAAGTGCCGGGCGCACCTGCCGGCGACGGCGCTGATTAACCAGTTCTACGCCCAGCTTTTGGCGGTCGGCGGCGAGCGCTGGGATTCATCGTGCCTGATCCGCAACCTGACGCGCGAAGCCAAGCCGGAATCCAAGGCCAAGCCAAAGCCGGCGAAGGCAGCGAAAAAGCGGGGTGCGAAGCGCGCCAACAAGCGGCCCAAAAAGCGCAGCATGAAGCGCAGCATAAAACGCAGCAAAAAGCGCCGGTAAGCGTTACCGAGCGAATGGGGAAGGGGCCTTCGGGCCCCTTTTTCCTTAGAGGATCTGGATCACCAGGCTCGGCGTCGGGGCGAAGATGTTGGGGATGTCCCAGGTGTAGGTCTTGTAGCGGCCGCCTTTCTGCTTGTTGTCCCTGACCGAGGTGGCGTTGTGGCTGATCACCTTGGCGTCGGTGATCACCCGGATCTTGCCGGTCGAGCCGAGGCCAGCCTTGTCCAACTGCTCCTTTATGTCCTTGCCCAGCGACTTGCCGGCCATGGCGATGCGTCGGGTTTCGCTGTTGTAGCTCAGGCCCAGCATATATTCGCTGGAGCGGTTGAAGAAGCTGACGGTCTTCGCCTGGATCAGGTCGCCCTTGTTGTGCCAGTTGACCTTGAAGTGGCCCATCTTCAGGTACTTGAACTCCTTGACCGCCGGGTCGCGGGCGAAGTCGGTCTTGATCTGCTCGACCGCCTTCTTCTCGCCGGCGCCGTCGATCTTGCGCTCCTTCAGGTCCTTGTAGAGCTCGACCTTGGCCAGGTAGCCGTCGAACTTGAAGTCGTAATGGCCGGTGCGGTGGATCTCGATCTCGGAATCGAAGCGGATCGGCATGTAGCAGCCGCCAAGGGTGGCGGCGAGGAATAGGGCGAGAACCGCCAGGATCGGGAACCTTTTGCCGGTTTTCATGGCCTCGAATGCCGCTCGCGTCCGTGGGTTGGCCCGGTAACGCCATCATAATCGGCCGACCGCCCCGGGCAAGCGGCCGCGACGGGGTGCCTACGGCCGCCGCCGCGACCGGCCGGCGCCACCGCCTGGGGCCGGGCTCGGCTGTCAGTCTTCGGGCTCATCGCGCTTCGCCCTGATCCAGTATTCCTCGAGCGTCTCCAATGGCAGCTCCCGCGGCTTCAGGCCGTCGGCAGCCAGCAGCGCCTCGAGGCGCCGGAAGCGGCGCTCGAACTTGGCGTTGCCCCGGCGCAGCGCCTGTTCCGGATCGATGCCGAGTTTGCGTGCCAGATTGACGCAACTGAACAGCAGATCGCCGATCTCATCGGCCAGCCGCGGCGGTTCGGCGCCGCCTTCAAGCTCTGCCTCAAGTTCGCCGGCTTCCTCGCGGATTTTATCGACGATTTGGCGCGCTCCGGCCGCGTTGCCAGGCCAGTCGAAGCCGACCCGGGCGGCGCGCCGCTGCAGCTTGGCGGCGCGGGTGAGGGCGGGTAGCGCGAGGATGACGCCGTCGAGGGCGCTTTCCGCCCCATTGCCGGCTGGTTCAGGACCGTCCGGTCCGTTATCGGCGGCGTTCCGGCGGTCTGCGCGTTCGCGGGCCTTGTGATCCTCCCATGCCACGGTCTGCGCCGCGGCCTCCTTGATGGTCTGGTCGCCGAACACGTGCGGATGGCGGCGCTGCATCTTGTCGGCAATGGCGCCGGCCACCGCGTCGAAGTCGAAAGCCCCGGCTTCCTTGGCCATTTGGGCATGGAACACCACCTGGAACAGCAGGTCGCCGAGCTCGTCCTTGAGCGCCGCCATGTCGCGCTTCTCAATGGCGTCGGCGACCTCGTAGGCCTCCTCGATGGTGTGGGGGGCGATGGTGGCGAAGGTCTGCTCGACGTCCCACGGGCAGCCGCCGTCGGGTGACCTTAGCCGGGCCATGATGTCGATCAGCCGGCGGATGTCGTCAGCCATAGAAAGCACTCCGATTTTGGGACGGCGCCCACGGGGATGATCGGGGGGACGATCGGGGCGATGATCGGGCGGCGACGGACGCGAGTGCCGACCGGGGAGCGGGATGGTTTTTGTTACCGGCCGAAATAACGGGAATTTGCTGTTGTCGCATAATGTATATTATGGAAAGTTCAGGATGGGACATTAAGATACTCGCGTCGTTCGTGAATTTCCCTGACCAGGTGGCCTAGCCGCTGGCGTTGCTAAGGCTGGCTGGCGTCGGGATAGCGTCG
>DASWGT010000244.1:0-4387 GCA_036393575.1 Rhodospirillales bacterium
TTGCTGATCGCCATCATCGGCGCCCCCAACGCCGGCAAGTCGACACTGTTGAACAAGCTCGCCCGGCGCGACGCGGCGATCGTGTCGGCAACCGCCGGCACCACCCGCGACGTGATCGAGGTGCATCTCGATCTCGGCGGCTATCCGGTGATCGTCGCCGATACTGCCGGCCTGCGCGACGGCCGCGACGAGATCGAGATCGAAGGCATCCGGCGCGCCCGCGGCAAGGCCCTCGACGCCGACCTGCGGCTGGCGTTGTTCGACGGCGTGACGTGGCCGGCGCGCGATCCACATACCGCCGAGCTCATCGACGACGCCACCGTGGTCGTGATCACCAAGAGCGACCTGAAAAAACCGACGCCGCCGCTTGAAGTCAATGGCCATCGGGCGATCGCCATCTCGGCGGTCTCCGACGCCGGCCTCGATGTGCTGCTGAAGGAAATCACCGGGCGCGCCGCCGCCCTGGTCGGCGCCACCGCCTCCCCTGCCCTGACCCCGGCCCTGACGCGCGCCCGCCACCGCGAGGCCCTGGAGGAATGCCTGGCCGCGCTCAGGCGCTTCCTCGCCGCCGAGGCGGCCGAAGCAACGCCGGAGCTGGCGGCCGAGGACCTGCGCCTCGCCGCCCGTGCGCTCGGGCGCATCACCGGCCGGGTCGCGGTCGAGGATGTGCTCGACGTCATCTTCAGGGACTTCTGCATCGGCAAATAAGTGCCGAACGGCAGCCGCCGACGAACAAAACGGAATCGGCGCCGCGGCCAAAGAACGAAACAGAATCAAAGTACTGTTTCACGTGAAACAAGAACCGTCGGGCTTCCGGTCCGGATTTTGTTTGGTCTCTACTTGGCCGTCCCTTGTGCGGCCGTGTCGTTTGACTCGACTCCGGGCCGCCCGTAAATTCCCCCACCATGAATCGTCCCCGCGACTCCTACGACGTCATCGTCATCGGCGGCGGCCATGCCGGCAGCGAGGCGGCGGCCGCGGCGGCGCGAATCGGCGCCCGCACCCTGCTCGTCACCCACCGCATCGACACCATCGGCGAGATGTCCTGCAACCCGGCCATCGGCGGCCTCGCCAAGGGCCAGCTGGTGCGCGAAATCGACGCCATGGACGGAATCATGGGCCGGGCCATCGACCGGGCCGGCATCCAGTTCCGTGTCCTCAACCGCTCCAAGGGGCCGGCGGTCCGCGGCCCGAGGGCCCAGGCCGACCGCAAGCTCTACCGCCGGGCCATGCAGGGGTTGCTGCAGGCACAACTGAACCTGGACATCCGAGAGGCCGCGGTCGAGGACCTGGTTTTCGACCAAAAAGGGCGGATTTCCGGGGTTCTTACCGGGTCCGGGGAGGCCATCCAGGCGGCCGCCGTGGTGGTCACCACCGGTACCTTCCTGCGCGGCCTCATCCATGTCGGAAAGACACAGATTCCCGCCGGGCGCATCGGCGACAAGCCGGCCGTCGGCCTGGCCTATACGTTCAAGCGAATCGGTTTTGCCCTCGGCCGTCTGAAAACCGGCACGCCGCCCCGCCTCGACGGCCGCACCATCGACTGGCAAGGCCTCGCCGTGCAGCCCGGCGACCAGCCGCCGGAGCCGTTCTCGTATCTGACCGAAGCCATCACCACCCTCCAGGTGCCCTGCCACATCACCGGCACGACCGCGGCCACCCACGCCCTGATCAAGCAAAACCTTCACTTTTCCGCCATGTATTCGGGCCAGATCAAGGGCATCGGGCCGCGCTACTGCCCGTCGATCGAGGACAAGGTGGTGCGCTTCGGCGACCGCCAACGCCACCAGATCTTCCTTGAGCCGGAGGGCCTCGACGACCATACGATCTATCCCAACGGCATCTCGACGTCGCTGCCCAAGGACGTGCAATTGGCTTTTCTGAAGACCATCCCGGGGCTGGAAAACGCCACCATGCTCCGGCCCGGCTATGCCATCGAATACGATTTCGTCGACCCGCGGGAGCTCAAGCCCAGCCTGGAAACCCACAGGATTCCGGGACTTTTCCTGGCCGGCCAGATCAACGGCACCACCGGCTACGAGGAGGCCGCGGCGCAGGGCCTGATCGCCGGCATCAACGCCGCGCGCCTCGCCGGCGGCGGCCGGCCATTGGTCCTCGACCGCGCCGACGCCTACATCGGGGTCCTGATCGACGACCTGGTGACCCTCGGCACCAGCGAGCCCTACCGGATGTTCACTTCCCGCGCCGAATACCGGCTCAAGCTGCGCGCCGACAACGCCGACCAACGGCTGACCGAAAAGGGCCTGGCCGCCGGCTGCGTCGGGCCAGAGCGGGCGCAGGCGTTCCAGACCAAGATGCAGGCGCTGAAGGCGGCCGCGGCGCTGCTGGACGGTCTCAAGGCGTCGCCGAACCAACTGCGCGCCGCCGGCATCGAGGTCAACCTGGACGGCGTGCGGCGCAGCGCCCGCGAGCTCCTGGGTTACCGCAACATCGGCCTCCACCGGCTGGCCGCCTTGTGGCCGGAAATCCGCGGAATTCCGCCGCAAATCGCCGGCCAGATCGAGATCGAGGCCGGCTACGCCGGCTATCTCGAGCGCCAGGAGGCGGATATCCGCGCCTTCCGCCGCGACGAGGCGCTGGCCATTCCGGAGGATCTGGATTTCGACGCCATCCCCGGCCTTTCCACCGAGGTGCGCGGCAAGCTGCGCCAGGCCCGCCCCGCCACTCTCGGCCAGGCGGCGCGGATTTCCGGCGTTACCCCGGCAGCGCTGACGGTGCTGCTCGGCCACGTCCGCCGCCGCGACCAGCGGCTGACCGCGTGAGCGGGTGGCGCCGTTTCACGTGAAACAAATCCCGCCGGCCAGTCCTGGATTCCTACCCGTCCCCGCACCCCTAAGGCGGCCATGAAAAAGCCCCGAGGCGCCGCCCCCGGCCCTCGGCGGGCGCCGACGACCCACCCCATGACCGCGGCCGAATTCCAGGCCATCTGCGGGGTTTCGGGCGATACCCTGGGGCGTTTCCAGGCCTATCTGGAGGTGCTGGAAAAATGGCAGCGCCGGATCAACCTGGTCGGCGCCGCCAGCCTCAAGGATCCATGGCGCCGGCATTTTCTCGACTCGGCCCAGCTTTTGCCGTTGCTGCCGCCGACGGCCAAAGTCGTCTGCGACCTCGGCAGCGGCGCCGGCTTTCCCGGGCTGGTATTGGCGATCCTCGGCCGCGGCGGCGGCCGGGAATTCCACTCGGTGGAAAGCAATGAGCGAAAATGTGTCTTCCTCCGGGAAACCAACCGAATCACGGGCGCCGGGGCGATTATCCATCACCGCCGAGTCGAAAAATTATCGGGAATTTCTGCCGACATAATCACCGCCAGAGCCCTCGTGCCACTTGTGAAATTATTGGAATACGCGATTCCGATACTCGCAAAACGCGGGCAATGCCTGTTCCTGAAGGGAAAAGGTTGGCGAGAAGAATTGACGGAGGCCGAAAAAAATTGGATTATTAAAGAATCACATATTCCGAGTATTTCGGACCCTTCGGGGACGATACTCAAATTGGAGGCGATATCGCGCCGTGACCGCTCCTGACGGGCCGTTGCCGCCCAGCCGCCGCACCCGCACCATCGCCGTCGCCAACCAGAAGGGCGGCGTCGGCAAGACCACCACCACCATCAACCTGGCGACCGCGCTCGCCGCCATCCGCCAGAAGGTGCTGATCGTCGATCTCGACCCGCAGGGCAACGCCTCGACCGGCCTCGGCATCGGCCACGAGAAGCGCGACCCCAACTCCTACCACGTGCTGATCGGCGACGTCGGCCTCGACCAAGCGATCCGCGAGACCAGCATCCCCGGCCTCGACATCGTGCCGTCCGGGATCGACCTTTCCGGCGCCGAGATCGAACTGGTCGCCGTCGAGCGTCGGGAATACTGCCTGCGCCAGGCGCTCGCCGACGCCGCGCGGGATTACGACTACGTGCTGATCGATTGCCCGCCGGCGCTCGGGCTGCTCACCATCAACGCGCTGGTGGCGGCGCAGGCGGTGCTGGTGCCGCTGCAGTGCGAGTTCTTCGCCCTCGAAGGTATCAGCCAGTTGGTGCGCACCATCGAGCGGGTGAAGCGCGCCTTCAACCCCGGCCTCGACATCCAGGGCATCGTGTTGACCATGCACGACCAGCGCAACAACCTTTCGCACATGGTCGCCAACGACGTGCGCGACCACTTCGGCGACAAGGTGTACAAGACCGTGATCCCCCGCAACGTCCGGGTTTCCGAGGCGCCGTCGCACGGCCGCCCGGTGATCATCTACGACCTGCACTGTCCGGGCTCGAAGGCCTATCTCGACCTGGCGGGCGAGATCATCCACCGCGAACGACGGCTCACCGCGTGATGACCGACAAGAAGCGCCAAAACCTGGGCCGCGGCCTGTCCGC
>DASWGT010000245.1:0-8879 GCA_036393575.1 Rhodospirillales bacterium
GCGCGAGGGGAACTGCGCCATCAGTACCGAGACTTCCAGCACCACGGTCCACAGCCGGCAGGCGTGCTCATAGGCCTCGACGTCGAAGGCGCGGGTGTTGGGATCGCGGAACGTCAACAGGTTCATCGACGCCAGATTGCAGGCGGTGTCGTCGAGGAACATGTATTCCGAGCACGGATTGGAGCCGCGGATCGGGCCGGACGCCGGGCAGGTGTGCCAGTCGTTCACGGTGGTGTGGAATTGCAGGCCCGGATCGGCCGAAGCCCAGGCGGCGTAGCCGATCTTCTCCCACAGCTCGCGCGCCTTCACGGTCTTGGCGATGCGGCCGGGCTTGGTGCGCCAGGTGAGGTCCCAGTTGCCGTCCGCCTCGACCGCCTTGAGGAACTCGTCGGCGATGCGCACCGAGTTGTTGGAATTCTGGCCGGATACGGTCAGATAAGCCTCCGAATCCCAATCTGTGTCGTAGACCGGGAACTCGATGTCGGTGTAGCCCTGGCGAGCGAACTGAATAACGCGCTTGATGAAATTGTCCGGCACGTGGTTCTTGCGCGCCGCCTTGATTTCTCGGCGCAGTACGGGGTTCTTCTCGGGATCGAAACAATCGTCCCCGGAGCCCTCGCAATTGACGCAGGCCTTCATCACCGCCTTGAGGTGGCGCTGATTGATCTTGGAACCCGTGACCAGCGCCGCGACCTTCTGCTCTTCCGTCACTTTCCAGTTGATGAACTGCTCGATGTCGGGGTGATCCGCATCGACGATCACCATCTTCGCCGCCCGCCGCGTGGTGCCGCCGGACTTGATCGCGCCGGCGGCGCGGTCGCCGATCTTGAGGAAGCTCATCAACCCCGACGACTTGCCGCCGCCGCTGAGCCCCTCGTCCTCGGAACGCAGCGCCGAAAAATTGGTGCCGGTGCCGGAACCGTACTTGAACAGGCGCGCTTCGCGTACCCACAAATCCATGATGCCGCCTTCGTTAACTAGGTCGTCGGCGATGCTCTGGATGAAGCAGGCGTGTGGCTGCGGCCGCTCGTAGGCCGAGCGCGACCGCACCAGGTTGCCGTTCCTATAATCGACGTAGGAGTGACCCTGTGCCGGGCCGTCGATGCCGTAGGCCCAGTACAATCCGGTATTGAACCACTGCGGCGAGTTGGGGGCGCCGGTCTGCGTCGCCAGCATGTAGCGCATCTCGTCGTGGTAGGCGCGGGCGTCGTCTTCCGAGTCGAAGTAGCCGCCCTTCCAGCCCCAGTAGGTCCAAGTGCCGGCCAGCCGGTCGAACACCTGCTTGGCCGAAGTCTCGCCGGTGGTGCGCTCGCTGTCGGGCAGTTGCGCGAGCGCCGCCGGGTCCGGGACGCGCCGCCACAGCCAGCTCGGGACGTCGTTTTCCTCGAACTTTTTCAAGCACTTGGGGACGCCGGCCTTGCGGAAGTACTTCTGCGCCAAGACGTCGCAGGCGACCTGCGACCAGCGCGCCGGCACTTCCATGTCGGCAAGGCGGAACACCACCGAGCCGTCCGGGTTCTTGATCTCGCTCGAGGTCTTACGGAATTCGATGGATGCGTAAGGCGAATCGTGGTGCTTCGTAAAAAGGCGCGTGATTCTCATTTTTCCCCCAACAAAAGGTCTCGGGCTATCGCCGATTTTTATGGACCTTTCGGTTCGGTCCCCCGTTGCGACCCTGTGACGGGTTCCCCCCCGCCTCTACGCACGTCTATCAAGATATCGTGGTTGCCCAGGTGCAACGATACAATCTGTAGCCCAACATTTTTGAACCGGCAATAGGAAAATTGCCAGATGTTGTGGTACGAGGATAATAAAAATACTTTAATATACCGTATATGGTGTAAACGGCTTGGCGGCGCTTGATTTCAGGCATGGAATGCCGCCGCCGGGCAGTGGCGGTCGCGTGACGGCCGGAGCGGGCAGGGGCGGATGGCAACGAAAATCGGGCGCCGTGGCGCCGGCGGGGAAGAATGGCGCCGGATGGCGCCGCAACTGGACGCTCGCGGCGGCAAGTGCCATATTTGGCCGCGCCATTTGCCGGGTGGGCGCCGTACTGAGCGGGAACGAATTCACATGCAAATCAGCCATATCGGCACCCTGATCTACACCTGGATCCACGGCATCCTGGTCGGCACCGACGAGTTCGGCAACCGCTACTACCGGGCGCGCCGCGATACCCTCCACGGGCGCGAGCGGCGCTGGGTGCTGTTCAAAGGCAAGCCCGAGGCGTCCCGGGTGCCGCCGGAATGGCACGCCTGGCTGCACCACACCACCGCCGCGCCGCTCAGCGAGCAAGCCGCCGAATCGCGGCTGTGGCAGAAGGAACATCTGCCCAACCAGACAGGCACGGCCGGCGCCTACCGGCCGCGCGGCCATGCCTACCGCGGCGGCAAGCGGGCGACGGCGACCGGCGACTACGAGCCGTGGACGCCGAGCTGACGCGCTTGGCCGGCCGGCGCATCCGATGACCAGTGAAACCCGCGAAATCCTGATCGGTGCCGGCGCCTTCGGTTGCTTGCTGTTGGTGCTGGCGTACCTTTACGGTGGCCGCGACTGGCGCGAGGCGCGGGCGAGCACCGGCACCAGCGGCCACAAGATGTTGGTCGCCAAGTTCAACCGCGTCGACGGTCTGGTCGAAGGCGACGACGTGATGCTCGGCGGCATCCGCGTCGGCACCGTAAGCCGGATGACGCTCGACGACCGCTACCACGCCGTCGTCACCATGAAGGTCTTCGGCGACGTGCCGCTGCCCACCGACACCTCGGCGGCGATCCACACCGACGGCCTGTTCGGATCGAAATTCCTGGTGCTGGAACCGGGCGGCGATCAGACGATGCTGAAGACCGGCGGCGAGATCGCCTTCACACAGGACTCGGTCGTCGTCAGCGACCTCCTGGAGCTGATCATCGCCGAGGGCCGCGCGGCGCTGGCAGAACGTCGCCGCGACCCCGACAAGGCAGAAAAAACAAAGTAAAAACAATAAGTTATAGATAACACAGCAGCGAAAGGGCAGGGCGATGGGCAGGAACGCAGTCGAGACGGTGCTGGGCGCGGTGGTGCTGGCGGTGGCCGGGATCTTCGCCTTCTTCGCCTATTCGGCGGCCGAGGTGAAAGCCGTCGCCGGCTATACGGTCAACGCCGCGTTCTACAAGATCGGCGGCCTGGCGAAAGGCGCCGACGTGCGCATCAACGGCATCAAGGTCGGCACCGTGCTCGATCACCGACTCGACCCCAAGACCTACGACGCGCGGGTGGCGATGTCGATCACGCCGGAGGTGAGGCTGCCGACCGACACCGTCGCCTCGATCGCCAGCGAAGGCATCCTCGGCGGCAAGTACGTGCGGCTCGAGCCCGGCGCCGCCAACACCTACATTGCCGACGGCGGCAAGCTGACCAAGGTCAAGGACTTCCGCTCGCTCGAGGACCAGGTCGGCGAGATCATCTTCCTCGCCACCGGCGGAGCGGGAAAGGCGGCGCGTTAGAGAAGGCGCACCGGCGTCGCCGGACCGACTGCTCCCGACGAGACGCCCAAGGAGGCCGAAGCGCGTTGCCGAAAACAGCGATCATCGCGGTTTCTTGGCCGGTGTTGTGGATCGCCGCCGCGACACCGGCGCTGGCGACACCCTACGACGTCGCGGTGCTGCAGGGCCTCGACAAGGTGACGGCGCGCGTCTCCACCATCGAAGCGCCGGTCGGCGAGGTGGTGAAGTTCGGCGGCCTCGAGATCATCGCCCGCCACTGCGACAAGCGGCCGCCGGAGGAGACGCCGGAAAGCGCCGCGTTTCTGGACATCTGGGAGGTACGTGAAGGCGAGGCCGCGATCAGCCTGTTCCGCGGCTGGATGTTCGCCTCCAGCCCGGCGCTGTCGGCGATGGAGCATCCGGTCTACGACGTCTGGGTGCTCGACTGCAAGAACGCCGCCCAGGCTGCGCCGCCGGCCGCGTCGCCGCCGGCACCGCCACGCGCCCAGCAGAAACCACCGAAGCGATAGCTAGGCGACGCCGACGCGCGACGCCCGGAACAACTCCTCGAGGGCGTCTTCGAGCTCGGTCGGCCCGGGAAGGGCGCGGAACACGCCCTGGTGGGTGAGCGCAGCCTCGAGCCGCTCCAGGTATAGGCGCGCCGGAATCTCGACGGCGCCGAACTGCCGCAGGTGGTCGGTGATGAATTGCACGTCCAAGAGCTTGAAGCCGCCGAGCCGGAGCCGCGCCACCAGGTGCACGAGCGCCACCTTGCTGGCGTCACGCGCACTCGAGAACATGCTTTCGCCGAAGAACGCGCCGCCCAGCGCCACGCCATAGAGTCCGCCGACCAGCCGGCCGTCGCGCCACGCCTCGACGCTGTGGGCGAAGCCCATCTCGTGCAGCCCGATGACGGCCTCCTCGATCGGCCCGTTGATCCAGGTCTCGTGGCGGTGGCGCTTCGGCACCGCGCAGGCACGGAGGACCTCGGCGAAGGCGGTGTCGCAGCGCATCTCGAACGCTTTTCTGCGGACGGTGCGGATCAGGCGCTTCGGCACATGAACGCGCTCCAGCGGCATCACGCCGCGCACCCGGGGATCGACCCAGAATATACTCGGGTCGTCGCGGCGCTCGGCCATCGGGAAGATGCCGGCGGCGTAGGCCCGGATCAGCAGCTCCGGCGTCAGGCCGTGGTTGCTGCGGTCGCGCCGGCTCATCGAAACTCCCCGCGACGGGCACGCTCAGCCATTGCCGCGTCTCCCGCTGGCGATCAACGCCTCGAGCCAGTGGATGTCGTAGTCGCCGTTGACGAACTTCGCCTCGTTGATCAGCCGTAGGTGCAGGGGGATGCTGGTCTCGAGGCCGTCGATCACGTATTCGCCGAGTGCCCGTTTCAGGCGCATCAGGCACTCGTTGCGGTTGGTGCCGTGGACGATCAGCTTGGCGATCATGCTGTCGTAATGCGGCGGCACCGTGTAGCCGGAGAACAGCCCGGAATCGACGCGCACCCCGAGGCCGCCCGGCGCATGATAGGCGCCGATGGTGCCCGGGCTGGGCTGGAAGGTTTCCGGATTCTCGGCGTTGATCCGGCACTCGATGGCGTGACCGGAGAACTCGATCTCGGACTGGCCGAAGCCGAGCGGCGCGCCGGCCGCCACCCGGATCATCTCGCGCACCAGATCCAGCCCGCAGATCATCTCGGTCACCGGATGCTCGACCTGCAGCCGCGTGTTCATCTCGATAAAGTAGAATTCGCCGCCGTCGAACAGGAACTCGGCGGTACCGACGTTGCGGTAGCCGATCTTCTTCACCGCCTCGACCACTCGCGCGCCGATATCGCGTCGCTGCTCGGCATTCAGCGCTGGCGACGGCGCCTCCTCGACCAGCTTCTGGTGGCGACGTTGCAGCGAGCAGTCGCGCTCGCCCAAATGCACCACCGCTCCATGATTGTCGGCCAGTACCTGCACCTCGATGTGGCGAGGGGTGGCCAGAAATTTCTCGATATAGACCGCGTCGCTGCCGAACGCCGCCTTGGCCTCGGCGCGGGCCAGCGTGAAGGCCTCGCCGAGCGCCGGGTCGTTCTTCGCCACCTTCATGCCGCGGCCGCCGCCGCCGGCCGACGCCTTGATCAGTACCGGATAGCCGATGTCGCGGGCAGCAGCGCGCGCGGCCTCGATATCGGCGACCGGCCCATCGGAGCCCGGCACCACCGGCAGGCCTGCGTCCTGCATCGCCTTCTTGGCGGCGATCTTGTCGCCCATCAGGCGGATGTGCTCCGGCGACGGGCCGATGAAAGTGAATTCGTGCTCCTCGACCATCGCCGCGAAGTCGGCATTCTCGGCCAGGAAGCCGTATCCCGGGTGGATGGCGTCGGCGCCGGCGATGGTGGCGGCGCTCAAGATCGCCGTCGCGTTCAGGTAGCTCTGCTTGGCCGGCGGCGGACCGATACACACAGTCTCATCGGCCAGTCGCACGTACATGGCGTCGGTGTCGGCGGTCGAATGGACGGCGACGGTCTGGATGCCCATCTCGCGGCAGGCGCGCAGGATGCGCAGCGCGATCTCGCCGCGGTTGGCGATCAGGACTTTCTCAAACATCGCTGATGCCCGCCGTCATGCGCGGAGCTCCGGGCCTCACTCGAGGATCAGCAGCGGTTCGCCGAATTCCACCGGCGTGCCGTCGGTGACCAGGATGCGCTTCACCCGGCCGGCCCTCGGCGCGGTGATCGGGTTAAACACCTTCATCGCCTCGATCAGCAGCAACGTCTGGCCCTCGGTCACCTGGTCTCCGGCCTTGACGAAAGGCGGCGTGCCCGGCTCGGCGGCGGTGTAGACGACGCCGACCATCGGCGAGGTGACGGCGCCCGCGAGTTCGGCGGCGTCGGCGGCGGCCTTGGCCGTCGCCTTGGCGGTCGCCGCAGCAGCTGCGGTCGGGGCGGGGGCGGCCGGCGGCGCCGGCGCCTGGTGGTCGCCGCCGCCCTTGACGACGCGCACATGCCAGCCGTCGCGGCCGTATTCGATCTCGCTTAAGCCCGTTTCCTCCAGCAGCCGCGTCAGCTGCCGCACCAAATCCTCGTCGACGTTGCGTTTCGGCGGCTTGGCCATGCTCATGCGTCCTCGACGGTGCCGAGTCGGCGCGCCAGCGCTTCCAGCGCCAGCTCGTAGCCAATGCCGCCGAGGCCGCAGATGACGCCATCGGCGGCCTTCGAAACGTACGAGTGATGGCGAAACTCGTCGCGCTGGTGGATGTTGGAGAGATGCACCTCGACCACCGGCAGGTCGGTCGCCAGCAGCGCGTCGAGCAGCGCCACCGAGGTGTGGGTATAGGCGCCGGCATTGACGATCAGCGCCTGAAACTTCTTGCTCGCCTGCTGCACCCAGTCGACCAGATCGCCCTCATTGTTGGACTGGCGGAACGCCACCTTCAGGCCGAGCCCCTTGGCGCGCTTTTTACAGGCCGCCTCGATGGACTTCAGGGTGTCGCGGCCGTAAATCTCGGGCTCGCGGGTGCCGAGCAGATTCAGGTTGGGTCCGTTGAGGACCAGGACGGTGGGAGTCATCGGACAGGCGGGACCATTACGAAGCTGCGGCGTTCATCGATTCGGCGGCTATCATGCCCGCTCGGTGGCGAAAGTTCCAGCTTTCGGCGCATTGGCCGGTTGAAAGCGCCGCCACGGCGCCCCATACTTATGGCAGGAAACGGCCTGGAAATGCTCCCGAAACACCCCTCAAACGTTCAGGGGAAACCCGCGTCCCCAGCGTGAACGCCATGCACTTGACTATCAACGGCGAAGCCCGGAAATTCGAAGCGCCCATGACCGTGGAGCAGCTTCTGGGCCGGATCGGACTCGATCCGCGCAAGGTGGCGGTCGAGCGCAACCTGGAGATCGTGCCGAAGTCGAAATACGCGGGCATTGCCCTCGACGACGGCGACAGGCTGGAGATTGTTCACTTCATCGGCGGCGGCGCCCCCGATGAGGCGCCGAAGAAGCCGGCCGGCAAGGCACCCGCCGCCGACGCCGACGTTTCGGCCGACACTTGGGAAGTGGCGGGGCGGCGGTTCACCTCGCGCCTGATCATCGGCACCGGCAAGTACAAGGACTACGAGACCAACCGGCTGGCCGCCGAGGCGGCGGGGGTCGAAATCGTCACCGTCGCGGTGCGCCGCGTCAACCTCACCGATCCCAACCAGCCGATGCTGGTCGACTACCTGGACCCGAAGAAATACACGTATTTGCCGAACACCGCCGGCTGCTTCACGCCGGAAGACGCGGTGCGGACGTTGCGCCTCGCCCGCGAGGCCGGCGGCTGGACCCTGGTGAAACTGGAGATACTGGGCGAGCAGCGGACGCTGTATCCGATGATGCCGGAGACGTTGGAGGCCACCAAGGCGCTGACCAAGGAGGGTTTCCAGGTGATGGTCTACTGCTCCGACGACCCGATCATGTGCAAGCGGCTGGAGGACGCCGGTGCGGTGGCGATCATGCCGTTGGGGGCGCCGATCGGCTCCGGCCTCGGCATCCAGAACCCGGTCGGCATCCGCCTCATTGTCGAGCAATCGCGCGTGCCGGTGATCGTCGATGCCGGCGTCGGCACCGCGTCCGATGCCACCATCGCCATGGAACTCGGCTGCGCCGGAGTGCTGATGAATACCGCCATCGCCGAGGCTAAGGACCCGGTACGCATGGCGCGCGCCATGAAGGCGGCGGTGGAGGCGGGACGCGACGCCTATCTCGCCGGCCGCATGCCGAAGAAGATGTACGCCGATCCATCCTCGCCGCTGGCGGGCCTGATCTGACGTTTCCTGGTTTTTCTGAGAATTCCACCGTCTCGCGGGCGATGCCCGCGAACCGCGCATGGGTGGTTTGCGAGAATTTACTGGACTAATCGGTCCAGAACAGGTATTAAAGACGGCCATTGCGATTCGGCCCCCATCAGCGGCGGGCCGTTTCATGTCAGGAAAGTGAAGCCATCATGGCGCGGCCACGGGAATTCGACACCACGGAAGCCCTCGACCAGGCGATGCAGGTGTTCTGGTCGAAGGGCTACGAGGCGACGTCGCTGAGCGACCTAGTCGACGCCATGAAGCTGTCGAAAAGCAGCTTCTACGACACCTTCGGCTCCAAGCACGAGGTGTTCCTGGCCGCCATCGAGCACTACAAGAAAACTGTCGCTTGCCAGATCGCCTCGGTGGCGACCCTGGAGGCACCGGCCCGCAAGCTGATCGCCGGCATCTTCGAGCGCGCCAGCGGCCGCATCACTGAAAAGGAAGGCCGCCGCGGCTGCTTTCTCAGCAATTGCTGCGTCGAGGTGGCCTTGCACGATCCCCAGGCGGCGAAGCTGATCGGCGGCGGCTTCGGCATCATGGAGGACACCTTCCGGGCGCTGATCGAGCGCGGCCAGAAGGAGGGCGGCATCG
>DASWGT010000246.1:0-2847 GCA_036393575.1 Rhodospirillales bacterium
AAGAAGGCCGGGGTGCGGGCGCTGAAGATCGAGGGCCGGCAGCGCGGCCGCGCCTATGTCTCGGCCGTCGTGGGCGCATTCCGCCGCATCGTCGACGCCGTGGCGCGAAACGAGCCGATTCCCGCGGTCGATTTCACCGGCCTGGCCGAGGGCCATCACCAGACACTCGGGGGATACCATAAGACATGGCATTGACGAGAGGCAGAAAAAAGAAGGCCGCCGGAGCCGCCAAGGCGACGCTCACCCTCGGGCCGCTGCTTTTCAATTGGCCCGCGGCGAAACGTGAGGATTTCTACTATCGGATCGCCGACGAAGCTCCGATCGACAGTGTCTGCCTGGGCGAGGTGGTGTGCGCGAAGCGCACGCCGTTCTTCGAATCCTCCCTGCCCAAGGTGGTCGAGCGCCTGGCGTCGGCCGGGAAGGAAGTGATCCTCTCGACGCTGCCGCTGATCAACAATCAGCGCGACATGGAGTTCGTGAGGGCAACGGTCGGCACTCCCGGATATACTGTCGAGGCGAACGACGTCGCGGCGATTGAGATCCTGCGCGGGCACCGGCATTACCTCGGCCCTTACGTGAACGTATACAACGAGGGAACGCTGCGTTACCTGGCCGCGCTCGGGGCGACGCGAGTCTGCCTGCCGGTCGAGCTTCCCGCCAAATCCATAGAAATTCTCGCGAAAACCGGGGCCGCCGAGATCGAAGTGTTCGCGTTCGGCCGTTTGCCGCTGGCGATGTCGGCGCGTTGCTTCCATGCGCGTTCATGCGGGCGTCACAAGGACAACTGCGAGTTCGTCTGCGAACGCGACCTCGACGGCTTGGTGGTCGACACGCTCGACCGTGAGCCCGTGTTCGCCGTCAGCGGCAGCCACATCCTGTCCCACCCGTGCGGCAGCCTCGTCGGCGAACTCGACGCGTTGCGAAGGATGGGCGTGTCGCGCTTCCGTTTGTCGCCGCACGACGTCGACATGGTCGCCGTCGCGCGCCTGTTCCGCGACGCGCTGGACGGGCATCTGGAAGCCGGCTCGGCGAGTGCGCGCCTGGGCGAATTGGTGGGCGGAATGCCGTTTTGCAACGGCTTCTATTACGGCGCCGCGGGAGAGACGTTGGTCGAGCCCCCTCTCCGGGCATGAACGGAAGACGTTGCCCGCCGCCGACGCGATTGGCCCGTCAGCGGCCGCTGGGCGGGATGCGGTAAGGCACCGGCATCGGCCGGCGGACTCGAAGGCCGAGCTGCCGAAGAGCGGCGGCGAGCGCCAGGGCGATGATCTCCACGCGACTTCTCCTATTATTTCCGGTTCAGAACTCGATGATTGACGTCTGCACGGCGATGATGACCAGCGCCGCCGCATAGGCGACAGCGGCGGCGCCGACGTAGGCGAAGGCGCGCGCCAGCTTGCGCAGCGGATAAAGGTTGGCGCGGCTGCCGAGGGTGTTGTCGCAGCATTGGGCGTTCATGGTCTTCGACTCCTGCTCTCGGGGGAACCCCCGGGGGCGCCCTCTTGGAAAATGAGGGAAGGGATCGGCGTCGGGGGAGCGCCGAAACCGCCCCCGGGGGGTGGGGTGATCGTTGGTTTAAGCCGCCTCTTTGGCCTTCCAGAAGTAGGGCTGGAAGGCGTTATCCAGCGGCACGCCGGCGATGTGGTTGGCGTAGTTGCTGATCAGCTTGAAGGCGGCGGCGACCAGCACCTCCAACACCTGCGCCTTGGAGAAGCCGGCGGCGAGGAAGGTCTGCACCTCGGCGTCGCCGACGCGGCCGCGGCGCTCGACCACGGCGAACGCGAACTCGCGTAGCGCCCGCAGCCGCTTGTCCGCGATCGGGCCGCCGTCGCGCACCGCCTCGATCACCGGCTTCGCCACGCCGGCGTGGATGGCGACCAGCGAGTAGGCGGCGGTGCAGTAGGTGCAGCCGTTGGCGACGCTGACGGTGAGCGCCAGGAACTGCTGCTCGGCCGGCGTAAAGCTCGACTTGCCGAGAATCTCCTGCAGTTTCTGGTAGGCCTCCAGGGTCGCCGGGCTTTCGGCCAGCACGCCCAGCATGTTGGGCACGAAGCCGAGCTTCTTGTGGGCCGCGGCGAGGCCCGGGCGCGACGCCTCGGGGGCGGTCGTAAGGCTATGAGGGGCGAATTTCGTCATCATTCTCTCCTGTTGTTGGCGATCGGTTGTCCTCAATGCGGATGGACGGGTCAGGCGGCGTCTCGGCGGCCGCCCAGCAATCCGTCGAGCGTGCCTTCGCGGTCATGCCGGGCGAGATCGTCGAAGCCGCCGATCAGCGTGCCGTCGACGAAGATTTCGGGCACCGTGTGACGGCCGGAGCGCTCGATCATCTCGCTCTCGCGTGCCCGGTCGCTGGTGACGTCGATGGCCCGGTAGGCAACGCCCTTGCGCTTCAGCAGCGCCAAGGCGGCGTGGCAATACGGGCACCAGGTCTTATGGTAGATCTCGACCTGAGGCCGACCGCCCGTGGTCATGGTGTCGATGTCGTCCATATGCGTCTTTCCTTCACGTATTGGACCGATTGGTCCTAAATAGTCAAAAAAAACAACGGCTTGCGGTCGGCCGCGCCCCGTCAGTCTAGCGCCGTCAGCGAAATGCGGGCGATGTCGGCCAGCGCCTTCGGGTCCGGGTTGGCCTTGCCGACCACCATCAGCCCGTTAAGGCAACTGGTGAGGTAGCGGGCGAGCGCGCGCGCGTCCTTGTTCTTGGCGATGCCGCCCTCCTTCTGGCCGCGCTCGATCAGCGCCCGGAAGGTGTCCTCCATGATGCCGAAGCCGCCGCCGATCAGCTTCGCCGCCTGGGGATCGTGCAAGGCCACCTCGACGCAGCAATTGCTGAGAAAGCAGCCGC
>DASWGT010000247.1:0-1818 GCA_036393575.1 Rhodospirillales bacterium
ACGGCGGTCTGGAAAGTCTCGTCGGAGGTGGCGATGCCGCGGATCAGCTCGACCAGCTCCATCCTGGGCACCGGATTCATGAAATGAATGCCGATGAATTTCTCCGGCCGGTCGGTAGCCGCCGCCAGCCGCGTGATCGAAATCGACGAGGTGTTGGTGGCGAGCAGAGCGTCGGGTTTGAGCGCCTTGGACAGGCCGGCGAGGATATCGCGCTTGATCTTTTCGTTTTCGGCGGCTGCCTCGATGACCAGGTCGACGTCGGCGAACAGGTCGAAGCTCTCCGCCGCGGCGATGCGGCCGAGGGCCGCCTTGCGGTCGGCCTCACTCAGCTTTCCGGTGGAAACCTGGCGCGCCATGTTGCCGTTGATCGTGGCGAGGCCGGACTGGATGCGTTCGGCGGTGACGTCATTGAGCAGCACGTCGAAGCCGGCAAGCGCGCAAACGTGGGCGATGCCGGAACCCATCTGGCCGGCGCCGATCACCCCGATCTTTTTCAATGCGCTCATGGCAGCAGCATCTCCATTGTCGTCCGTTCGCGCGCTACGGTCAAAGCGCCCGTTCGAGTTCCGGCAGTATGTCATAAAGGTCGCCGACGAGGCCGTAGTCGGCGACCTGGAAGATCGGCGCTTCGGGGTCCTTGTTGATGGCGACGATGACCTTGGCGTCCTTCATGCCGGCGAGGTGCTGGATGGCGCCGGAGATGCCGCAAGCGATGTAAAGATCCGGCGAGACCACCTTGCCGGTCTGGCCGACCTGCAGGTCGTTGGCGGCGTAGCCGGCGTCGACGGCGGCGCGCGAAGCCCCGATGGCGGCATTCAGCTTGTCGGCGATGGGTTCGAGAAACTTGCGGAAGTTCTCCGCCGACTGGAACGCCCGTCCGCCGGAAATGACCACGCGGGCGGCGGTCAGTTCGGGTCGCGCCGAGGTGGCGATCTCGGCGCCGACGAAGGCCGAGCGTGCGCTATCCGGCGGGGCGGCGATCGATTCGATCGGAGCGTTGCCGCCGTCTCCGGCGGGCTTGAAGGCGGCGGTGCGCACGGTCAGCACCTTCTTGCCCTCGCCGACCTTGACCGTCTCGGTGGCATTGCCAGCATAGATCGGGCGCTCGAAGATATCAGGCGCGACGACCCTGATCACCTCGGATACTTGCATAACGTCGAGGAGCGCGGCAACGCGCGGCAGCACCGTCTTGCCGGTCGCCGTCGCCGGTGTGACGATCGCCTCGTAGGGGCCGGCATTGGCGACGATCAAGGCGGCGAGCGGCTCGGGGAGTTGGTGAGCCAGAGAGTCGCCGTTCGCCTCCAGCACCTTGGCGACGCCGGTGAGTTTCGCCGCCGCCGTCGCGGCCGGATTACAGTCCTTGCCGGCAACGAGCACGTGAACTTCGTCGCCGAGTTCGAGTGCGGCGGTCAGCGCCCGCGCCGTCGTTTCCTTCAGCGTTGCGTTGTCGTGGTCGGCGATCAGCAGCGTTGTCACAATACCCCCGCTTCGTTCCTGAGCTTGTCGACAAGTTCGGCGACCGAGGCGACCTTCACCCCGGCGCGGCGGGCCGGCGGCTCGGACACCTTGACGACGGTTAGACGTGGAGCGGTGTCGACGCCGAGATCGGCGGCCGTCGTTTCGTCGAGCGGCTTCTTCTTCGCCTTCATGATGTTGGGGAGCGACGCGTAGCGCGGTTGATTAAGGCGGAGATCGGTGGTCGCCACCGCCGGCAGTTTCAGCTTCACTGTCTCGTGGCCGCCGTCGACTTCGCGCTGGATGGTGGCCTCGCCATCGTCGACGACGATCTTCGAGGCGAAGGTCGCGATCGGCCAATCG
>DASWGT010000248.1:0-14058 GCA_036393575.1 Rhodospirillales bacterium
GCACCAACCCACAGCCGGGCGCGTGGACGCGGCACGGCGGCAAGGAGCTCAAGATCTTCGACTGTGCCAAGGTGCCCGGCGCCAAGGGCAAGCCAGGCGAGGTGATCGAGGTGGCGGGTGATTCGTTCACGGTGGCCGCCAAAGGCGGCGGCATCCGCATCATGCGCGTCAAGCCCGCCGACGACAAAAAGATCGCCGCCGCCGACTACATCGCCAAAAGCAGCCTCAAGAAAGGCGCGATGCTGGGAAGCGCCAAGGCCTGATCCCGGCGAACCAGAGACACACGCCCCATCCCGGCCGCGACCGCTGGATGGCAAGCATTCGTTAAACAGAGATTTTGATCAAGGAGGGGACACCCCCATGCCTAAGAGCGATATCCAAATTGCCCGCGAATCGAATATGAAACCGATCACCGAAATCGGCCGCAAGCTGGGCATTCCGGAAAGCAACCTGAACCTCTATGGCCCCTACAAGGCCAAGGTGTCGTTTGATTTCATCAAGACCCTGGACAAGAAGCCCGACGGCAAGCTGATCCTGGTCACCGCGATTACGCCGACGCCGGCCGGCGAGGGCAAGACGACGACCACCGTCGGCCTCGGCGACGCCCTCAACCGCATCGGCAAGAAGGCGGCGTTCTGCCTGCGCGAACCGTCGCTCGGGCCTTGCTTCGGCGTCAAAGGCGGTGCCGCCGGCGGTGGCTACTCCCAGGTGGTGCCGATGGAGGACATCAACCTCCACTTCACCGGCGACTTGCACGCCGTCGGCACCGCTCACAACCTGCTGTCGGCGCTGGTCGACAACCACATCTACTGGGGCAACGCGCCGGCCATCGATTCCCGGCGCGTCGCCTGGCGCCGCGTCGTCGACATGAATGACCGCGCCCTGCGCCAGATCGTCAGCTCCTTGGGCGGCGTCGCCAACGGTTTCGCTCGCGAAGACGGCTTCGACATCACGGTGGCGTCCGAGGTCATGGCGATCTTCTGCTTGTCGAGGAACCTCGAGGACCTGACCGAGCGGCTGGGCAAGATCGTCGTCGGCTACACCCGCGACCGCAAGCCGATAGAGGCGGCGGCGCTGAAGGCGGCCGGCCCGATGTCGGTGCTGCTGAAAGACGCCATCGCGCCCAACCTGGTACAGACGCTGGAGAACAACCCGGCGTTTATCCACGGCGGCCCGTTCGCCAACATCGCGCATGGCTGCAACTCGGTGATCGCCACCAAGACGGCGCTGAAGCTTTGCGACTACGTCGTCACCGAGGCCGGGTTCGGCGCCGACCTTGGAGCCGAAAAGTTCTTCGACATCAAGTGCCGTAAGGCCGGCTTGAAGCCTTCCGCGGTGGTCATCGTCGCCACCGTGCGGGCGCTGAAGATGCACGGCGGCATCAAGAAGGAGGACCTCGGCAAGGAGAACATCGCCGCCGTCAATAAAGGTTCCGAGAATCTCACGCAGCACCTCAACAACCTGAAAATGTTCGGGGTGCCGGCGGTGGTCGCCATCAACCGCTTCGGTACCGATACCGTTGCCGAGATCGACGCCATCAAGACCGCCGCCAAGAAGGAGGGCGCCGAGGCCTTCCTGTGTACTCACTGGGCCGACGGCAGTGCCGGCATCGAGCCTCTCGCCAAGCATGTGGTCAAGCTTACCGACTCGGGCAAGGCGAAGCTCAAATTCCTCTATCCGGACGACATGCCGCTGATCGAGAAGGTCCGCACCATCGCCCAGAAAGTCTACCGGGCCGACGACATATCCTGCGACGGCGCCATCCTGAAGCAGTTCGATGAGCTGCAGGCGGCCGGCTACGGTCATTTCCCGGTGTGCATGGCGAAGACCCAATACAGCTTCTCCCACGACCCAGAGCTGAAGTGCGCGCCCAAGGGCTTCAAGGTGCCGGTGCGCGAGCTCCGCGTTTCCGCCGGCGCCGAGTTCATCGTCGCCATCACCGGAGCGATCATGACCATGCCGGGCTTGCCCCGGGTGCCCGCCGCCAACAGCATCTATCTCAACAAGCAAGGCCAGATCGAGGGCTTGTTCTAGATCAAGTCGCGGGCTACGACTGATGTGTATCCTGGGTTTCCAAGGCGAGACCATGAGCGGGAGCCACCCATGACCATCAAGACGATCCTTGTCCCGGTGCGCGGCGACGGCAAAGGCGAGAAGGTTATCGACCACGCGTTGGCGGTCGCCCGCCGGTTCAAGGCTCACATCGAAGTCCTCCATTCCCATCCGAAACCGGAGGACTTGGTTCCGTTCGCCGTGTTTCCCATGGCCTCGGTGCGCCGGCAGCTCACGGTGTCGGCCGCCAAGGCGGCGACGGTCGAAGGCGCCCGCGTCAAGCGCCTGTTCGCGAAGTATTTGAAGGCGAAGAAGGTGCCGATCGTCGACAAGCCGACGGGCAAAGGGGTTTCGGCCTCGTGGCGCGACGTGATGGGCAGCCAGAGCGCTACCGTCGCGCTCTACGGCCGGCTCGCCGACCTGATCGTGGTGCCGCAGCCCGACGGCAGCACCGGCATCAATACCTTCGAGGCGGCGCTGTTGGAGACCGGCAAGCCGGTGCTGATGGCGCCGCCGACGCCAGTCAAGACCATCGGCCGTCACGTGGCGGTCGGCTGGAACGGCGCCACTGAGGCGGCAAAGGCACTGGCCGCGACGCTGCCGATCCTCAGGGCCGCCGACAAGGTGACGGTGTTCAGCGCACCGGTCTCGACCGAGACCAGGCTGGACGTCGAGGCGGCGCTTGAGTATCTCCGCCGCCACGGCATCAGAGCCGCCGCCAAAACCATGAGCGTCAAGGCCACGCAAGTCGGCGACGCGTTGCTCGAAGGCGCCCGCAAGACCGGCGCCGACGTGCTGTTGATGGGGGCGTTCGGTCAGAGTCGCGGCCGAGAGCTGGTGTTCGGCGGCGTCACCCAGCACATCATCGTCACGGCGACAATGCCGGTCATCTTGATGCACTGACGCCAAGCCGGCCGCCGCCCCTAGACAGACCACCGACGAGGCGGCATGCTTGCCCGTCCGCTGCCGGAAAAGCCACCGCCGATGCCCGACGCCCCGCCGACCAATTCGCCGATCGTTGCCGCCTATCGCCAGCGCACCCCTGGATCGCTGCGGCTTTGGCAACAGGCCCGAAACGTCTTTCCGGGGGGCATCGTCCACGACTCGCGTCACATGCATCCCTATCCGATCTACGTCGCCCGCGCCGAGGGTCCGCGCAAGTGGGACGTCGACGGCAACGAGTACATCGACTACTACGGCGGGCACGGCTCGCTGATTCTCGGACACGCGCATCCTTCGTTTAAGGACGCGGTCGCCCGGCAAGCGGCTCTGGGCTCTCACTTCGCGGCCTGTCACGAGTTGGAATTGGAATGGGGCCGCCTGGTGCAGCGGCTGGTGCCGTCCGCCGAGCGGGTTCGCTTCACCGCGTCGGGTACCGAAGCCAACCTGATGGCCATCCGCCTCGCCCGCGCTTTCACCGGGCGCAGTAAGCTGGTGCGCTTCAAGAACCATTTCCACGGCTGGCAGGATCACGTCGCCTTTGGCTCCAAGCACCAGGCCACCACCGACAACGTGCCGGGAATCCTGAAGGGGATCATTGACGCCGTCATCGTTGCCGATCCGGCCAAGCCCGAAGCCGTGCGCGTAGTCCTGGAATCGGACCCCGACATCGCCGCGGTGATCGTGGAGCCGACGGGCGCCAGCTCCGGCCAAATTCCGCTTGGCCGCGACTTCTCCGCGATGCTTCGCGACGCGACGGCAAAACGCGGCATCGTGCTGATCTTCGACGAGGTGGTGACCGGCTTCCGGGTGTCGCCGGGCGGCGCCCAGGCAATGTGGGGAATAACGCCGGACCTGACCAGCCTCGCCAAGATCCTGTCGGGCGGCTTACCGGGCGGCGCCGTGGTCGGGCGCAAGGATATCCTCGACCACCTCGACTTCGGTGAGGCCGCGGCGCGGGGATTCGTCAAGATCCCGCACCAGGGCACCTTCAACGCCAATCCGATGGCCGCGGCTGCCGGTATCGCGGCGCTGACCCGGGTGGCCGAGAACGGGGTTTGCGAGACGGCGGCGGCGCGGGGCGCGAGCCTGCGCCGGCAATGGAACCGCGTGTTCGCCGAGGAAAAGGTGCCGTGGGCCACCTACGGGGTGGCGTCCACGACCTACGTGTTCACTAACCCCGAAGGCCTGGACGTCGATCCCGAGGCGTTCGATTCGGCTCGTTATCCGCTCGGCGCGTTCGAGAAGGCGGCCGACCATCCGGCGGTGCCGCGGCTGAGGCTGGCCCTGATGCTGGGGGGCGTGGATCTGTCGGGAAAGATTGGGGCGATCACGTCGGCAGTGCACAACGAGGATGACATCGCAGCCACCGCCGAGGCCATGCGCGGCGCCATCCGCATGCTCAAGGACGAATCCGCGCTGTAGGAACCGCCGGCAGTCCAAACTCGGGACTCAATATCCCAGCGCGCAGCCGTCCTTGCGTGGCTCGGAGGCGCCAGTCAGCACGCCGGAATCCCAGTCGATCGAGATCGCCTGCGCGCCGCCGAGCGGCTTCTTGGTCAGCTGCGTCGTGTGGCCCATGGCGTTCAGCGCCTTGATGGTCTTCTTCGGCACGCCGCATTCCACGTCCACCGGCCCCGCGATTGACGGGAACAGCCGCGGCAGATCGATCGCCTCCTGCAGATCGAGACCATGCTCGAACAGGTTGGTCAACAGATAGGTGTGGCCGAACGCCTGGTAATGGCCGCCCATGACGCCGAAAGGCATCACCGCGCGGCCGTTCTTGACCAGCATCCCGGGGATGATCGTGTGCAAGGGCCGTTTGCCGGGCGCGATGCAGTTCGGGTGCTTCGGATCGAGGCGGAAGCCAAAGCCGCGGTTTTGCAGGAGGACGCCGGACTTCGGCGCCGTGATCCCGGAGCCGAACGGCTCGAACAGCGAGTTGATGAAGCTGACGGCGTTGCGATCCTTGTCGACGACGCACAAGTACACGGTATCCGCATGGGCCGGCATGTCGGCCGGCGTGCGGTGGTTGGCGCGGTCGGGCAGGATGTGTTCGCGCAGGCCCGCCGCGAATTCGGCCGACAACAACCGCTTCACCGGCACCTTGACGTGGCGCGGATCGCCGACCCAGGCGTCGCGCTCGGCATAGGCCAGCCTGGCCGCCTCGATCATCAGGTGCAGGCGCTCGGGCGACAGCGGCTCGAAACGGTCGAGCCCAGCGTCGGCAAGGATGTTGAGCATCATCAAGGCGACAATGCCCTGGCCATTGGGCGGGCATTCGTAGACGTCGAAGCCGCGATAGGCGGTCCTGATCGGCGCGACGTACTCGCCGGCGGCCTCGGCGAAGTCGTTGAGCGTGTGCAGTCCGCCCAGGCTGTTGAGCCGGTCGACGATGTCCTTGGCGACGGCGCCCTTATAAAAGGCGTTGCGGCCGTTCCGGGCGATCGCCTCAAGCGTTCTTGCGAGCTCGGGCTGGTGGTGCAGGCTACCGGTTGCTGGCGGCTTGCCGCCGGGAAGATAGATGCGCCCCGATCCCTGGTCAGCGGCCAGCGTCGGCATGTTCTTCTTCCAATCGCGGGCGACGCGGGAATGCACCGGGTAGCCGTCGCGGGCATAGCGGATCGCCGGCTGCAGCAGTTCGCCGATGCTCTTGGTGCCGTGATCCTTAATCAGCCGGCACCAGGCGTCAACGGCGCCCGGCACGGTGACGGCGTGCGCCGAGTGCTCGCCGATTTCCTTGATACCGTTGTCGGCGAACCATTTCTGGGTCGCTGCCTTGGGGGTTCGCCCGGAGCCGTTGAAGGCGACGATGTCGCCTTTGCCGTTCGGCGCGTACAGCATGAAACAGTCGCCGCCGATGCCCGTGGCCTGGGGCTCTACCACGCCCTGCACGGCGACCGCCGCCACCGCCGCATCCATGGCGTTACCGCCCGATTGTAAGACGTTTATCGCCGCCAGCGTCGCGAGCGGGTGCGAAGTCGCCGCCATGCCGCCGGTAGCGTGCACGGGAGACCGGCCGGGGAGTTCGAAGTTCCTCATGGCGGGTGCCTTTTTAGAGTTTCCGAGTGTCGTGCAATTCGATCGATGACGAAATCCGAGTGCCCAGACCTCGGTTTTTTTAACGATTCAATAAGGGAAAAAGCAATGTCCCCGGGCCAGAATCATCATAGCCGGTGTGGCCCGAGACGCACAACGCCGTGGTGGCCTTGCTTCCGCGATTGGGTTACTGTATCGGCGATTGCAAGGGAAATAAGGGGGATGCAACCCAGGCGTCCGCTGCTCCGGCGGTGAGGCCGTTTCTACCTTGGTGGGGCAGCAACATTCTAGGGAGGTACCTATGAGCAAACGGATTTTCCGCGGCCTTGTCGTGGGCGTGGCCGCGACGGCGGCAGCTTTGGGGTTGGCGGGCGCCGTGGCGCCGACCGCGGCTGCCGACATTCCGTGCGGCACCGCTAGGATGATCGTGCCGTGGAACGCCGGCGGCGACACCGACATTGTCTTCCGCCTGGTCATCAACGCGATCAACGATTCCGGCTTCAAGCCAAAACTGCAGGTCGTCAACATCGGCGGCCAGAGCGGCAACAAGGGCGCGAAAGAAGTAAAGGGCGCGAAGCCGGACGGCTGTACGCTGCTTGCCATCCACGAGAGCCAGATCACCACCTATCTTGCCGGCCGCGTCGACTTCACCTGGAACGCGTTCGAGCCCGTAGCGCGGCTCACCTACACGCCGGCGGTCATCGGCGGCAGCTCGAAAAACCCATTCAGCGACATGAAGGAACTGATCACACACGCCAAGAAGAATCCAGGCGCGCTGCGCGTCGGCGTCACCACCGGTTCGACCAGCCAATTCATAAACCTGCTGATCGAGGACGCCACCAAGGCGACGTTCAAGTATATTCCCTACGAGGGCACGCGCGAACGGCTGACGGCGATCCTCGCCAACAACGTCGACATCGGCGAGATGAACATCCTGACGGCCAAGAAATACATCCAGGAAGGCTCCATGAAGGCGTTCGGTATCGCCACCGAAAAGCGTGATCCGATCCTGCCCAACTTAAGGACGCTCAGGGAGCAGGGTATCGACCTGGTCTATGGTCTCTATCGTGGCGTTGCCGCGCCCAAGGGCACGCTCAAGGACGTGATCAAGGTTTACGAAGTTGCATTCGAGAAGGCGATGAAGGACCCGAAGGTGAAGAAGGCGCTCGACGAGAAGGGTACTTGGATCGTCTACCAGAACTCGGACGACTACCGGAAGTTCTTCCAGAAGGAATTCGACGACCACAAGAAGGTAGCGATCAAGATCGGCATGTATAAGGGCAACTGAGCCCGCGCGGGGCCGGCTCCGAACCGTGGGGCCAGCCCGTTTCATTTCCCGCCGACTTTCCCGGACGTCCACGCCGACCATGCGCCGCATTTCCGCCGACGTCGTCATCGCCCTGCTGCTGCTGGTGATTTGCGCGGTGTTCTATGCCGAGACCTTCGCCTACCAGCGGGTCCACCTGTCGATCATCGGGGCGAAGCTATGGCCGCGGGTGGTCGTGGCGGTGCTGGGCATGCTCGCCGCCTTGTATCTCTACCAATCTGTCCGCGCCGGGGCAACGCCCTGGGAAACTCCATGGTCGTTGAAGGCGTGGCTTCACGAGAACCGCAACGTCATCGCGTGCTTCGCGCTCTATGGATTGTTCCTGGTCACGCTGCCGTGGCTGGGCATGCTACTCGGGGGCATCCTGTTCGTTTTCGCGACACTCGCCGCGATCGGCCACAACGACCTGAAGAGTCATCTTGTCCATGCCGCCATCGCTGTCGTCTCGATCGGCCTGATGTGGTCGGTATTCACCTTCGCCCTCGGGGTGGTGTTACCCGAAGGTGTGATCCTGCCGCGCTGAGGGTCCGTTCATGGACGTCCTTGAAAATGCCCTGCTCGCGCTTCAGGCAGTGGCCCATCCCCACACCTTCGCGCTGATGACGATCGGCGTCGCCGCCGGGCTGATCGCCGGCGCCATTCCGGGCTTCACCATCACCATGGCGGTGGTGCTGACATTGCCGTTCACCTTCGGCATGGATGCAATCCGCGGCCTTTCGACCATGGTCGCCGTCTTCGTCGGCGGGCTGTCGGGGGGCCTGATGGCCAGCGTCCTCACCGGCATCCCGGGGACGCCGTCGTCGGTGGCCACCACCTTCGACGGCCATCCGATGGCGAAGAGCGGTAGGCCGGGCCTGGCGCTGGGGCTTGGCGTGTGGTCGTCGTTCTTCGGCGGCATGATCAGTTGCGCGTTTCTGATCATGCTGGCGCCATCGCTGGCGAATATAGGCCTCGAGTTCGGCCCGTGGGACTATTTCTCGCTGGTGGTGTTCGCGCTCACCATCACCGCCAGCTTGGCCGGCAAGGACATGACCAAGGGCCTGATCGCCGGCGTCTTCGGTCTGCTGGTGGCCTCGATCGGTGAAGACGAGACCAGCGGCGTCGCCCGTTTCACCTTCGGGATCGACGATATGAGGCAGGGCTTCGCTTTCCTGCCGGTGCTAGTCGGGCTGTTCGCCTTCAGCCAGCTGCTCTCCGACATCCGCGACCCGAAGGCGGCGAAAAAGCCGATGGTGATGAACCAAGCCAAGATCAAGATCGAGCATTTGCAGGCGGTCAAGACCATCTTCCGTAAATGGGCGACGCTAATCCGTTCGTCGCTGATCGGCATCTTCATCGGCATCCTGCCCGGCGCCGGCGGCACCATCGCCAACATCCTCGCCTACGACCAGGCGAAGAAGGCCTCCGACGCGCCCGAGAGGTTCGGCACCGGCGTTCCTGAAGGCATCATCGCGCCGGAATCGTCGAATAACGCGGTCGAAGGCGGGGCGCTGATCACCATGATGGCGCTCGGCATCCCCGGCGACGTCGTCACCGCGGTGATGCTGGGGGCGCTTCTCATCCACAACATCGCGCCGAGCCCGACGTTCATCTCGACCGAGCCTGTGTTGGCCTATTCGATCATGATCGCATTCGCCATTTCGCTATTCATCATGCTGGGCCTGCAGACGGTGTGCCTGCGCATCTTCGTGCTGGTGACGCGGGTGCAGATGTACCGACTGGCCACCGTGATCCTCGCCTACTGCGCCATCGGCATCTTCGCGCTCAACAACATTACCTTCGATTTGTGGACGTTGTTCTGGTTCGGGATCATCGGCTATGCGATGCGCCAATTCGGCTTCCCCCTGGCGCCGATGATCCTGGGCGTGGTGTTGGGCAACAACGCCGAGATCAATCTGATTCGGGCGCTGGCCACAGATACCGACCTGATGCTATTCCTGACCCGGCCATGGTCGCTGTTCTTCATCCTGATCGCGGTGTTTTCGTTCGCGTTCCCGTGGTATCAGAACCTGCGCACCAGCCGCCAATGGACGCTATTGTTCATCCCCTGTCTGCCGCTAGCGTTGTCGGTGCCGCTGTTCATGATGAGCGGCTGGGTGCGGCCGGTGGTCGCCCTGGCGCTGCTGGCGATCGGCTGCTGGCTACTGTGGAGGCGCCACAGGTCCGGCTGGCGCCTGCCGACGCCGGCCGAAGTCAAAGTCTACGGTGACGATTGATGGGAATTATCGGACGGCCATGACTCACTGGACGGATGACGTTTTCGAGGTGCTCGTCGAGGCGGGCGTGCGGCAGGCGGCCTACGTGCCCGACGCCGGCCACACCCGGCTGATCCAGCGTTGCCATGCCGCAAAGCGCATCACCGCGGTGCCGCTGACCACCGAGGAGGAGGGCATCGCGCTGCTCGCCGGCGCCTGGCTTGGCGGCCAGCGCGGCGTGCTTTTGATGCAGTCCTCGGGGGTCGGCAACTGCATCAACATGCTGTCGCTCGCCAGCGCCTGCGAATTCCCGCTGTTGATGCTGGTGACCATGCGCGGCCAATGGCGCGAGTTTAATCCCTGGCAGCTGCCGATGGGACGCAACGCCAAGCGCATCCTCACCGCCGCCGGCGTCGCCTGCGACACCGTCGCCGAGCCGGCACGCGTCGCCGCCGTCGTCGCCAACGCCGCGGCGGGCGCGTTCGGCAACGCGGACCGCCGGGCGGTACTGCTGCACCAGAAGCTGATGGCGCGGAAAACGTTCGGGAGATAACCGGTGGCCACAACACGAAGCGAGAAATTCCCCCTGCGCCGGCGCGACGTCGCCAAGGCCCTGATCGCCAACCGCGGCCGCCTACTGGTGGTCGCCGGCTTGGGGGCGCCGGCTTGGGACATGACGGCGGCCGGCGACGACGACCTGAACTTCCCGCTGTGGGGGGCGATGGGCGGCGCCGCCATGATCGGCCTCGGTCTGGCGCTAGCGCAGCCGCGCCGGCGGGTGCTGGTGGTGACCGGCGACGGCGAGATGCTGATGGGTCTGGGCGCATTCGCCACTATTGCCGTGCAGCGGCCGAGCAACCTCGCCATCGTCGTCTTCGACAACGAGCACTACGGCGAAACCGGCATGCAGCTGACCCACACCGCCCACGACGTCGATCTGGAAGGCATCGCCCGGGCGGCTGGCATACGCGGCGCCAGCACGGTCCGGGACCGGGCCGGACTCGCGAAGGCGCTGTCGGTGATCCTGAAAAAACCGGGCCCGGTGTTCTACGACATCAAAGTGCGGGCAGAAAACCTCGAATTCGTCCTGCCGCCCAAGGACGGCACCGTGCTCAAGGACCGCTTCCGCAAGGCGCTGTTAGGAAGGAACGCGGCCCGTTAAAGTCATCATCGGGCGGCCGACGCCCGCAGGGAGGACGAAATGGCCAAGCTCGAAAAACTGAAAATGTACATCGGCGGCAAGTGGCGCGACGCCGCCTCGGGCGAATGGTTCGAGACCTTCAACCCATTCACCGGCAAGCCGTGGGCGCTGGTGGCGCGCGGCGGGGCCGAGGACGCGAACCGCGCCGTGGCGGCGGCCAAAACCGCGTTCCACTCGCCGGAATGGCGTGGCCTGACGGCGACGCAGCGCGGGCACCTGTTGCGCAAGCTCGGCGACCTGATCGCCGACAATGCTCAGCACTTGGCCGAGATCGAGGTCAAGGACAACGGCAAGCTGATCGCCGAAATGGCGCTGCAGCTCAAGTACGCGCCGCAGTGGTACTATTACTATGGTGGTCTCGCCGATAAAATCGAGGGCAAGGTGCTGCCGATCGACAAGGCGCAGCATTTCGCCTACACGGTACACGAGCCGCTCGGCGTCGTCGTCGCCATCATCCCGTGGAACTCGCCGCTACTGTTGACGGCATGGAAGCTGGCTCCCGCCTTGGCTGCCGGCAACACGGTGGTGATCAAGCCGAGCGAGTTCACGCCGGCCTCGACGCTCGAATTCGTCAAGCTAATCGAGAAGGCGGGCATTCCCAAGGGCGTCGTCAACGTCGTCACCGGCTTCGGGGCGGAGGCGGGTGAGCCGCTGGTCACGCACCCGGACGTCGCCAAGGTGGCATTCACCGGCGGCGTCAAGTCCGGCACCCATGTCTACCAGAAGGCGGCGGCGACGCTGAAGAAGGTCAGCCTCGAACTCGGCGGCAAGTCGCCGAACATCGTCTTTGACGACGCCGACATCGACAACGCGGTGAAGGGCGCCATCTCCGGTATTTTCGCCGCCACCGGCCAGACGTGCATCGCCGGCTCGCGGCTGCTGGTGCAGAAGCGCATCCACAACCGCTTTGTCGACAGGTTGGTCGAGTTCGCCAAGACCGCCAAGATGGGCAACCCGATGTCGATGGAGACGCAGGTCGGGCCGGTCACCACGATGCCGCAGTACGAAAAGATCCTCGGCTACCTCGACGTGGCTAAGGGCGAGGGCGCCAAGTGCGTGCTCGGCGGCGCCAAGGCGACGCGTCCCGAATGCGGAACCGGCTGGTTCGTCGAGCCGACCATCTTCACCGGCGTCGAGAACCGGATGCGCATCGCCCAGGAGGAGGTGTTCGGCCCGGTGCTTTCGGTGATCCCGTTCAAGGACGACGACGAGGCGATCGAGATCGCCAACGACGTTCTCTACGGCCTCGCCGCCGGGGTGTGGACGACCTCGATCCGCCGCGCCATCGAGATCCCGAAGCGGCTGCAGGCTGGCACCGTGTGGGTCAACACCTATCGTGCCGTCAGCTACATGGCGCCGTTCGGTGGTTACAAGCGCTCCGGCCTGGGGCGCGAGAGCGGCCAAGACGCGATCCAGGAGTATATGCAGACCAAGACCGTGTGGGTGTCGACTGCCACCGAGGTCCCCAATCCGTTCGTGATGCGCTAGGGAGTCACCTTCCAGCCGCCAAGATCGTAGGAGCGGATGGCCCGTCGGCGGGCCGGTCCGCTTGCTGTGCCGGGAATATATAGCAGTGAATAAATGTTAATTTAATTTATTTTTATCGTTTATTAACGTATTTTAATTGACAATAACATATAAATACTGTGAACCCTTCGGGTGCCCGCCGCCATGGAAGGAGTCGCACCCGTGAATCACATCGTCCCGTCGCCGTCAGAGGAGCCGGCGGAGGCGCGTGCCCGCCGGCTCGCCGAGCGCTACGCCGGCAAGACCGCCGCCGACATCATCGAGGCGATGGTCGGCTGCGAATTCCCCGGCCGTATCGCGCTGGTGTCGTCGTTCGGCGTCGAATCCGCAGTGATGCTGCACATCGCCGTCGCCGTCGATCCGGCGCTGCCGGTGATCTTCCTCGATACCGGCAAGCTGTTCCCGGAGACGCTCGAATACTGCGAGCGACTGGTCGACGCCCTCGGGCTCCGGGACGTACGCCGGGTGACGCCGGCGGCCCGCGACCTCCTGGTTCACGACCCGTGCGGCGACCTATGGGCCGATCATGCCAACAGCTGCTGCCATATCCGCAAGGTGCTGCCGCTGAAGCGCGCGCTCGTGGGCTTCGACGCCTGGTTCACCGGCCGCAAGCGCCACCAGGGCGGCGACCGCGCACGCCTCGAGGTGTTCGAGGCCCAGGACGGCCGGGTCAAGGTCAACCCGCTCGCCCATTGGGACCGTCACCGCATCGATACCTATCTGAGGCGCAACCGGCTGCCCCGCCACCCGCTGGAAGCGAAGGGCTATCCCTCCATCGGCTGCATCCCGTGCACGGCCCCCGTCGGCGCCGGCGAGGAGCCGCGCGCCGGCCGCTGGCGCGGCCTCTCCAAGAGCGAGTGCGGCATCCACCTCGCGGCGAGACCCGAGGCATTTCGACCGTCTGGTGCCTGCTAAGTGCGCGCCTCGCATCCCCCCGCCGGCTCCGGCTTTGACCGCCGGGGCCAAGCGTGTAATTTGGCGATCAAAGACGCGCGCGCCGTCGCAAGCACAAAGGGCGGCGGCGGGGAGGACAGCGTTGACCGGCGACAGCATCTTCGAGGCCGACCTCGGCCGCACGGCGGCGAATTTCGCGCCCGAGACGCCGCTGACGTTCCTCACCTGGGCGGCCCAGGTGTATCCGGATAAGACCGCCGTCGTTCACGGACAGAAACGCTTCACCTACCGCGAATTCGACCAGCGCTGCCGGCGGCTGGCGTCGGCGTTGCAGCGCCGCGGCATCGCCGTCGGCGACACGGTGGCGGTGATGTCGCCCAACGCGCCGGCCATGCTGGAAGCGCATTTCGGCGTACCGATGGCGGGCGCGGTGCTGAACGCGCTGAACTTCCGCCTCGATGCCCCCGGCATCGCCTTCATCCTCGGCCACGGCGAGGCCAAGCTCTTGATCACCGATCGCGAGATGTCGCCGGTGATCAAGCCGGCGCTGGCGAAACTGGAAAGGAAGATTCCCGTCGTCGACGTCGACGACGCCCTTGCCGAGGGTGGAGAACTCCTGGGCGAGACGGACTACGAAGCGCTGCTCACCGAGGGCGACGCAGATTTCCGATGGCAGCCGCCGGCCGACGAGTGGCAGGCGATCACGCTCAATTACACCTCCGGCACCACCGGCAACCCGAAGGGCGTCGTCTACCATCACCGCGGCGCCTTCCTCAACGCGCTCGGCAATGCGCTAGTGTTCGGGCTCAGCCGCGATTCGGTCTATCTATGGACACTGCCGATGTTCCATTGCAACGGCTGGAGCTATCCGTGGGCGGTGACCG
>DASWGT010000249.1:0-6565 GCA_036393575.1 Rhodospirillales bacterium
TGCGCGCCGAGCGCCGCCAGCAGCGGCGCCGCCATCAGCGTGAACCCCCAGTAGATGATCTGCGCCGTGTTGATGCTCTGCGTCACCGCCGCGTGATAGTAGACGGCGTAGATCAGCAGCATCAGTTCCGACACCAGGGCCAGCCGGAACGACGTCTTCTCGGTGAGTTTGCGTTTGGGAATCGGCCCGCCTTGGGCGAGCAGGATGTTGCTCATCAGCCCGCCGGTGAAGTTACCGAGCAGCACCAGCAGGCAGACGATGGCGACGATCAGCGAGTCCTTGGCGAACCCGAATGACATCAGGAATTTTTCAAGACCCATGGCGGCTCATGCCCCTGCTTGCTCTCGCTCCCCAGGCCGTCCCGTCAGTCGTCGTTCAGGTGTTCATACCCGCTCGTTCACCCGCAGGTTTCGCGAATCGACCCCAAATTACACCGTGCGATCGGTAAAAATCCGGTAAACGAGCTCGCGGCAGCATCCGCCGCCTGTCCTTTAACTCTCTGGATTATATCTGAAAAAGCCGTTAGCGGCGGTTAACCAAAAGCGCCGCGGCGAGCCCGCCCACACCCGCCATCGCCGCCATACCCAGGTATGCGGCGTTGCCGAACTCGCCGTACAGGCGCCCCGCCAATAGCGCGCTCAATGCCATGCCGAGGCCGGCGACGATCGCCGCATAGAGGCTTTGCGCCGAGGCCGAGACGGCGGCCGGGAACTGGCGGGCGATGAAATAGATGGCGCCGAGATGGCTGGCGCCAAAGGTGAGGGCGTGCAGCGCCTGCATCGCGACCAGCACCGCCAGCGCGTCCGACGTCCCGGTCAGCCACCAGCGCAGCGCGCCGGCGAAGCCGCCAAGCGCGATCAGCGTTGCCGGGCCGAAACGGCGCACCAGGCGCGCGCCGTACGCGAACAGCACGATCTCGGCGAGCACGCCTTCCGCCCACAGCCAACCGATGACGTTCTCCGAATACCCCGACGCCTTCCAATCGAGGGTGCCGAACGCGTAATAGACCCCGTGGCTGCCCTGGATCAGCGTCGCGGCGAGCAGGAACAAGAGGAACCGGCGGTCGCGCAGCACCTCGAACGGTGCGAACCGGACGCCGGCGGCCGGCGGCGCCGGCATCGCCGGCAGTCCCAGCGTCGCCGCCACGGTGACGGCGAGCGCGATCAGGATCACCCAGTAGATGAGGTCGGGCGAACGCCCGCTCAGCAGATAGCCGGCGCCGACGGCGGTGGCGATGAACGCCAGCGACCCCCACAGCCGCACCCGGCCGTAATCGAGCTCGCCGGCGCTGCCGGCCATCATCGTCAGGCTTTCGGCGAGCGGCATGATCGGCGACCACGCGGCGAAGAACAGCACGGTGACGGCGAGAATAGCCGCGAGCCCGGAGGTCCAGCCGAACAGCGCGAACGCCGCCGTCGCCGCCAAGGCAAGTGCCACCATGATCGACCGGCGCTGGCCGCGGCGGTCGGCGGCATGGGCGACCAGCGGGTTGGCGATCAGCTTGACGCCGACACCGACGGCCATGACGACGCCGATCTCCGTCGGCCCCAGCCCATGCGCCGCCAGCCACACCGGCCAGAACGGCAGATGGATGCCGATCAACGCGAAGGCGGCGCCGTAATAAAGCGACAGCCTGAGCATCGTCCGCGGATGTTGGTCGGCCATGCGCTTGTCCTTCCGCCGCGCCCGCGATAGAGAAGATGCCGAAGACGGGCCGCGAATAGAGATAGCGGGTTTCCGCGGCGACCGCGAGCGGCGAGGCGCACTCGCCGGGCAGGGGAAAGAAATCCATGAAGATCGCAATGTTCGGCACCGGCGGCGTCGGCGGCTATTTCGGGGCGAGGCTGGCCAAGGCCGGCGCCGACGTGCATTTCATCGCCCGCGGCCGCCACCTCGAAGCGATCCGGCAGCATGGCCTCGGGATCGAAAGCGCCCTCGGCGACGTTGTCCTGAAGCCGGCCAACGCCACCGACGACCCGGCCGCGATCGGACCCGTGGACCTCGCCATCGTCGCGGTCAAGCTCTACGACACGGACGACGCGGCGAAAGCGATGAAGCCGCTGGTCGGGCCCGAGACCACGGTAATATCGCTGCAGAACGGCGTCACCGCCAACGACACCTTGGAGAGAGCGTTCGGGCGCGCGCGGCTGATCGGCGGCTCGTGCTCGATTGCCGCCGTGATCGGCCGGCCGGGCGTCGTCCGCCACACCGGCACCATGGCGTCGATGGCGTTCGGCGAATGGGACGGCCGCCGCACACCGCGCGTCGAGGCGCTGCTCAACACGTGCCGGAAGGCTGGCATCGACGCCACGCTTTCGGACGACATCGAGGCCGTGATCTGGTCGAAATTCATTTTCCTCTCGGCCTTCAGCGGCATCACTTGCCTGATGCGGCTGCCGGTCGGGCCGATCCGCGCCGATCCCGAAACCCGCGCGCTGCACCGCCGCGCCATCGAGGAAGCGTTCGCGGTCGCCCGCAGGAAGGGCGTCAAGCTCCCTGCCGACCTGGTCGAGCAGCGCATGGCGTTCACCGACGGCCTGCCGGCGGAGATGTACGCCTCCATGTACCACGACCTTGCCGCCGGCAGGCGGCTGGAGCTGAAGTGGCTGTCCGGCGCGGTGGTGGAGATGGGACGCGCCCTCGGTGTGCCGACGCCGGCGCAGGAGAGCTACTGGCTGGCCCTCAAGCTACACGCTGACGGTAAGCGGGATTAATTCCCCGACGGGGTATTCACCACAGAGCACACAGAGTCCACAGAGAATTTTATTTTTCTCGGTGTTCTCTGTGGTCTCTGTGGTTCATTTTTTTGCTTCGGCGTGCGCCAGGGCAACCAGGTATTCCAGACCCAAGATCGCGCGGCTGCCGTACCAGCTCAGCAACTGGCCGTCGACCAGCCGCGCCTTCGCCGCATGGGCCGGGAAGGCGGCGCGAAATTGCCGCGCGTCGGCGGCGGTGAATGCATAGGGCTCCGACGAAAACAGCACCAGATCGATGTCGCGAAGCGTCGCGTCGGTAAGCGCCACCTCGGGATAGCGCTTGCCCGCGCCGAGGACAGCCGCCGGCGCGCCGACGGTGTTCCAGTTGACGGTCGCCAAAAGCCGCGACACGTAGGTGTCGGCGCCGACCGTCATCCACGGATCCTTCCAAATGAGATACAGCACGCGGCGGGCCGGCATGGCCTTGGCGGCGGCGCGCACGCCGGCGAGCGTCGCCTCGAAGCGCCGCGCCAGATCGTCGGCCGCCTGCTCGGCGCCGAACACGCCGCCGATCAGCCGAAAGAGGGCGATGTTGTCCTCGACCTCGATCGGGTGGGTGACGACGACCGCGATGCCGCGCCCCGCGAGGTCGTCGGCCAGCGCCTTCGGGTTCTCATCGACGTTGACGACGACGTGGGTCGGTTTGAGCGCGAGCAGGCGCTTGAGGTTGACGCGCTTGGTGCCGCCGACCGAGGCGACGGCCTTCGCCGCGCCGGCCGGATGGACGCAGAACGCCGTCCGCCCGACGACGCTGGAGCCGAGCCCGAGGGCAAACAACAACTCGGTGACGCTCGGCACCAGCGACACGATGCGCGGCGCCGTCCGCGCCCCCGTCGCGGCGCGCGCGTGCGGATTGCCGGCGGCGTCAACCAGGGGGCGTCGCGGCGCCTGCGCCGCGGTTGTTTTGCCTCGGTTTTGCGCTGTTTCGGCCACCTGTGACCCCCGTCACCGGCATTCTATAGGGAATTCCCTAGTATCCACATGATCGGGCCGGGATAGAATCTCAAACCACATGCCGGCCGTGCTTTTTCGCTTTTCGGGCGAGGGGACGGGGGAAGTAAAATCCGGCTTGAAGCCGCCATTTCCGCTCTTGAGACGACATGCCGACCAACCTTGAGCAACTGCTGGCCACCAACGAGGCGCTGAAGCGCGAGATCGCCGAGCGCATCGTCGCCCTCGAGCGCACCGAGGCGATCGCGCGCATCTCCGAGGAGAACCCGGACCCGGTGATGCGGGTGACGGCCGACTGCCACGTCGTCTACGCCAACCGGCCGGCGATGACGTTGCTCGCGATGTGGGAGATCGAGACCGGCGATCGGCTGCCCGTCGCCTGGTGCCAGGCGGTGGCGGCGGCGATCCGCGAGCGCAAGATGATCGAGGAGGAGCTGGAGTGCGGCGACAAGTTCTACGCGCTGATGATCCAGTCGGTCGCCAATGGCGAATACGTCAACATCTTCGGCCGCGACATCACCAAGCGCAAGGCGACCGAGGACCAGATCGTCAACTACGACGACGTCACCGGGCTTCCCAACCGGGCGCTGTTCCAGGATCGCCTGAAGCAAGTGCTCAGCCACGCCCGGCGCACCGGCAAGTTTGCCGCCGTGCACTTGGTCGACCTCGACGATTTCAAGGTGATCAACGAGACCATGGGCCTGGATGCCGGCGACGCGCTGTTGAAGGGCGTCGCCGAGCGGCTGTCGGCGGTGATCCGCACCTCCGACACGGTGGCGAGACTCGGCGGCGACGAATTCGGCGTCATCCAGGTCGAGCCCGCTGACACCGACGGCGTCGCGGTGCTGGCGACCAAGCTGCTCGACTGCCTGCAGCCGCCGTTCCACATCAAGGACCAGCAGGTGCACAGCGGCGCCTCCATCGGCGTCACCGTCTATCCCAACGACGCCGGCAACCCGGACGAGATGCTGCGCAACGCCGACATGGCGCTCTACCACGGCAAGGGCGAGAGCCGCGGCACCTACCGCTTCTTCGTCGCCAAGATGAACGACGACATCCAGAACCGCCGCCAGCTCGAGGCCGACATGCGCCTCGGCATCGAGCGCGGCGAATTCCTGCTGCACTACCAGCCGAAGCTGCACCTGGGCAGCGACCGAGTCACCGGCTACGAGGCGCTGATCCGCTGGCAGCACCCGGAGCGCGGCTTCATGCCGCCCGGCCAGTTCATCGCCGTCGCCGAGCGCTCGAAGCTGATCGTGCCGCTCGGCGAGTGGGCGCTGAAGGAAGCGTGCCGGCAGAACAAGCAGTGGACCGATTTGGGCCTCGGCGCCGGCAAGGTGGCGGTGAACCTGTCGGCGGTGCAGCTCAACGAGGTCGCCTTGACGGCGATGATCAAGAAGGCGCTCGACGAGACCGGCCTCGATCCCGCCCAGCTCGAACTCGAGATCACCGAGAGCCTGGCCATGAAGAACCCGGACAGCACCGTCGGGCTGTTCAACGACCTCGCCAAGCTGGGGCTGTCGCTGTCCATCGACGACTTCGGCACCGGCTATTCGAGCCTGGCGTATCTCAAGAACTTCCCGGTGCAGCGGATCAAGATCGACAAGGCGTTCGTCGACGACATCGGCCAGGGGAAGAACGGTAACGCCAACTCGGGCGCCATCGCCCGCGCCGTCACCACCCTCGGCCACAGCTTCGGCATGGAGATCACCGCCGAAGGCGTCGAGAACGAAGCCCAGCTCGGGTTCCTGCGCGACCTCGGCTGCGACGAGATCCAGGGCTACTACTTCTCGCGGCCGCAGCCGGCGGCGGAGGCCGAGAAGTTCCTGAGGGCGTTCATGGCGACGTCCAAGCCCGTTCAGGTTCACGAACGCCGTCGCGGCGGCGTCGACCGCCGCCATTCCCGCGTCGCCCGTCCGGCCCGCCGCAAATAGCCGTTCCGTTTCACCACAGAGATCACAGAGAACACAGAGACGATTACGAAAAACGGGAAAGAGGCGACCCGCGCCGCTGGCGCGGTTTTTTTTCTTTCTCTGTGCTCTCTGTGTGCTCTGTGGTTAGCCTTGTTTTGGCCGCTTGTCAGGCGGCGGCGAGACGGCTATAAACCGCGCGCCCGAACCTCGGGGCCTCGGCCCCGCCCGCCAACCTTGAGGGAACCCGCCGATGGCCGTCGAGAGGACGCTTTCGATCATCAAGCCCGACGCCACCCGGCGCAACATCACCGGCCAAATCAACGCGCGCCTGGAAAAGGCGGGGCTTCGCATCGTCGCCCAGAAACGGTTGCGCCTGACGCGCAAGCGCGCCGAAGCCTTCTACGCCGTGCACAAGGCGCGGCCGTTCTTCAACGACCTCTGCGCCTTCATGTCGTCGGGGCCGGTGGTGGTGCAGGTGCTGGAGGGCGACGACGCCATCGCCAAAAACCGCGAGGTGATGGGCGCCACGGACCCGACCAAGGCGGCGCCGGGCACCATCCGCAACGACTTCGGCGAAAACGTCGAGGCCAACTCCGTGCACGGCTCGGACAGCCCGGACAACGCCAAGGCCGAGATCGCCTTCTTCTTCAAGCCGGACGAGGTCGTCGGCTGAACCGACGCCCCGCTTTCGGCGAATAGAGACGCCGACGCAATCGCGCTTTTCGGCTTGCCGTATGTACTATTGTGCGGTACATTAACTCATCGCTGAGAGGCGCCGGTGATTCTGGGTTTCCGGGACAGGTGGCTTGAGGATTTCTACGTGCGCGACGCGCACAGCCGAAGAATCCCGGCAGACATCGAGGACCGGTTGTTTCGCAAGCTGCAGATGATCGACGACGCCACCAGCGATCAGGACTTGCGGGTGCCGCCCAGCAACCATTTCGA
>DASWGT010000250.1:0-19322 GCA_036393575.1 Rhodospirillales bacterium
CCGGCGAGCCCGGAGGCGAACAGCCGCCCGGCGGTGGCGCCATAGAGCACCACGTTGCCGATGATGGTGTTGTCGCGGCTTTCGAGCGGGCTGGAGACCGGCGGGCGCAACACGATGATGCCGCCGGAGAGGCCCTTGCCGACGTAGTCGTTGGCGTCGCCCAGCACCTCCAGCGTCAGTCCCTGCACGGCGAAGGCGCCGAGCGATTGGCCCGCCGAGCCGCGGAGTCTTACGGTCAGGTGCCCGGGCGCCAGGCCTTCCATGCCGTAGCGGCGGGTGATCATCGAGGAGACGCGGGCGCCGACGGCGCGGTGGGTGTTGCGCACCGTGTAGGTGAGCTGCATCTTCTCGCCGTGTTCGAGGGTCTGCACGGCGTCGCCGATGATGCGGGCGTCGAGCGAATCGGGGACCTCGGTGCGGCCCTCGACGGCGTAGTGGCGCGGGAAGCCGCCGGGGTCGGCCTGGGCCAGCAGCGAGTTGAGATCGAGGTCGTCCAGGTTGGCGTCGCCGCGGCTGACCTGGTTCAACAGGTCCGACCGCCCGGTGATCTCCTGCAGCGAGCGCACGCCGAGGGAGGCCAGGATCTCGGACACCTCCTCGGCGACGAAGGTGAAGAGATTCACCACCTTCTCTGGCGTGCCGGTGAACTTCTCCCTGAGCTTCGGGTTTTGGGTGCAGACGCCGACCGGGCAGGTGTTGGAATGGCACTGGCGGACCAGGATGCAGCCCATCGCCACCAAGGACGTGGTGCCGATGCCGAACTCGTCGGCGCCGAGCATGGCGGCGATGACCACGTCGCGGCCGGTCTTGATGCCGCCGTCGACGCGCAGCTTCACCTTGTGGCGGAGTCGGTTGAGCGTCAGCACCTGGTTGGTTTCCGATAGCCCCATCTCCCAAGGCAACCCCGCGTACTTGATCGACGACTGCGGGCTCGCCCCGGTGCCGCCGTCGTGGCCGGAAATAAGGATCACGTCGGCCTTGGCCTTGGCGACCCCGGCGGCGACGGTGCCGACGCCGGAGCGGGCGACCAGCTTGACGCATACCTTGGCGTCCGGGTTGATCTGCTTCAGGTCGTAGATCAGCTGGGCGATGTCCTCGATCGAATAGATGTCGTGGTGCGGCGGCGGCGAGATCAGCATCACGCCGGGCGTCGAATGGCGCAGCCGGGCGATCTCCGCGCTGATCTTGATGCCGGGGAGCTGGCCGCCCTCGCCGGGCTTCGAGCCCTGCGAGATCTTGATCTCGATCTCGCGGCAGTTGTTGAGGTACTCCGCCGTCACCCCAAAGCGCCCCGACGCGATCTGCTTGATCGCCGACGACGGGTTGTCGCCGTTGGGCCGCGGGTGGTAGCGCGCCGGGTCCTCGCCGCCCTCGCCGGAATCCGACTTGGCGCCGATGCGGTTCATGGCGATGGTCAGCGTCTCGTGCGCCTCCTTGCTCAGCGCGCCGTAGGAGATGCCCGGCGACACCAGGTGCTTGCGGATCTCGGTGATGCTCTCGACCTCCTCGACCGGGATCGGGTCGCGCAGCCGCTTGAAGTCCAAGAGGTCGCGCAGGAAGATCGGCGGCAGCGCGTGCACGCCGGCCGAGAACTTCTTGAAGATCGAATAGGATTCCTGCGTCACCGCGCTCTGCAGGATGTGGATCAGCCGGCCGTCGTGGCCGTGGCGTTCGCCCGACGCGCGGTACTTGTAGAAGCCGCCGACCGGCAAGGCGAGCGGCACCGGCTCCTCCAGGAACGCGCGCTTGTGCATGGCGCGTACTTTCGCCTTGATGCCGGTGAGGCCGATGCCGGAAATCCTGGACGACATGCCGGGGAAGAAATCGGCGACCAGCGCGCGCGACAGCCCCACCGCCTCGAAGCAGTAGCCGCCGCGGTACGAGCTGACGATGCTGATGCCCATCTTCGACATGATCTTCAGGAGGCCCTTGTCATTGGCCTTGATGTAGTTCTCGATGCAGGCGTCCAGCGGCATCTTGCCGTATAGCCCGCGGCGGTGGCGGTCGACGATGGTGGCCTCGGCCAAATACGCGTTGACCGTGGTCGCGCCGACGCCGATCAGCACCGCGAAGAAGTGTACGTCCAGGCATTCGGCCGAACGCACGTTGAGCGAGGTGAAGGTGCGGAGCTCCTGCTGCACCAGGTGCGTGTGGACGCCGCCGGCGGCGAGGATCATCGGCACCGGCGCGCGGTCGCGGCCGACGTTGATGTCGGAGAGGATCAGGTGCTGCTTGCCGCCGCGCACCGCCTCCTCGGCCTCGCGGCGGATGCGGGTCAGCGCCCGGCCGAGGGCGCCGCGCCCGCCCTGGGGGTCGAAGGTGCAGTCGATCTCGACCGCCTTGTCGCCCAAGGTCTTGCGCAGCACCTCGAAGGCGCCGGTGCTGAGCACCGGCGACGGCAGTTGCAGCAGGTCGCACTGGCTCGGGTCCTCCTCGAGGATGTTGCCGAGATTGCCGAGCCGCGTCTTCAGGCTCATGACGCCGGTTTCGCGGATCGAATCGATCGCCGGGTTGGTGACCTGGCTGAACGCCTGGCGGAAGAAATGGTGCAGGCCGCGATAGTGGTCCGACAGCACTGCCAGCGGCGCGTCGTCGCCCATCGAGCCGACCGCCTCGAGCGCGCCCTCGACCATCGGCTGCAGGATCAGCTCGATGTCCTCCATCGAATAGCCGAAGCAGACCTGGCGGCGGCGCAGCTCCTCGGCGCCGAACAGCGCGCGGGTCTTCGGCCGCGCCTTGACGACGCCGTCGAGCACGGTGATGTTTTTCACCCATTCGCCGTAGGGCTGGCGGGCGGCCATCACGTCCTTGAGCTCGCGGTCGCGGTAGAGGCGCCCGGCCTCGAGGTCGACGCCGATCATGCCGCCGGGGCCGACGCGGCCCTTCTCGACGATTTCCTGCTCGGGAATCTCGATCATGCCGGTCTCGGAGCCGACCACCAGCAGGTTGTCGCGGGTCAGCGAATAGCGCATCGGCCGGAGCCCGTTGCGGTCCATGCCGGCGATCACCCAGCGGCCGTCGCCGGCGCAGATGGCGGCCGGGCCGTCCCACGGCTCCAGCACGCTGTTGCAATAGGAGAACAGGCTCAGATGGTTCTCCGCCATCACCTCGGGCGCGCCGATCGATTCCGGGATCATCAGCGCCTTCACCGCCGGCACCGGCCGGCCGGCGCGGACCAGGAGCTCGAACACCGCGTCGAGGGCCGCCGAATCGGAGCCGCCCGCCTGGATCACCGGCTTGATATCCTCGATGTCGTCGCCGAACACCGGCGACGCCATCTTCGGCTCGTGGCTGCGCATCCAGTTGACGTTGCCGGTGAGCGTGTTGATCTCGCCGTTGTGGGCCAGCATCCGGAACGGCTGCGCCAGCCGCCAGGTCGGGAACGTGTTGGTCGAATAGCGCTGGTGGTAGATGCAGAAGTTGGAGATGAACCGCTCGTCGAGCAGGTCCGGGTAGAACGCCGTCAGCTGCTCGGCCAGGAACATGCCCTTGTAGATCATCGAGCGGCAGCTCAGCGTGCAGATGTAGAAGTCGGTGATGTAGTTGGCCAGCACCTGCTTCTCGATGCGGCGGCGGATGATGAACAGGTCGGTCTCGAACTGCTCGTCGGTCATCGCGCTCTTCTCGGAGCCCGGCGGGTTGGCGATCATGATCTGCTCGATCTCGGGCCGCGTGGCGTTGGCCTTCTCGCCGATCACCTCGACGTTCACCGGCACCTGGCGCCAGCCGTAGATGACGTAGCCGCCCTTCAGCACCTCGGTCTCGACGATGGTGCGGCAGCGCTCCTGGGCGCCGAGGTCGGTCTTCGGCAGGAACACCATGCCGACCGCCAGTCGCGCGTCGCCCGGCTCGTGGCCGGTGGCGCGGATGTGCTCCTTGAAGAAGTCCTCGGGGATGCGGACGTGGATGCCGGCGCCATCGCCGGTCTTGCCGTCGGCGTCGACGGCGCCGCGGTGCCACACCTTCTTCAGCGCCTTGATGCCGGCCTCGACGACGCGACGCGACGGCTTGCCGTCGGTGGCGGCGACTAGGCCGACGCCGCAGGCGTCGTGCTCCCAGGCCGGGTCGTAGAGCCCGTGCCGCTCGAGGTGGCGGGCGTTCTCGAGCCAGCGGCGGACGAACTCCTCGCCGCCTTCTTGGTGCCGATCGGAAACGTGGCTGCTCATGACGGTTCCCCTATGCGGCGCCGGCGACCGCGCGGGCCGGCCGGCGGCCGGCCTCGGCGGCGCTCTGCGCCTCGATGTATTGGTGAATGCCTTCGGCGGCGTCGCGACCGTCGCGGATCGCCCACACCACCAGCGACGCGCCGCGCACGATGTCGCCGGCGGCGAACACGCCCGGGACCTGGGTCATCTTATCGGGCTCGTGGATCTTCAGCGTGCCCCACTCGGAGATCGCCAGCGCCGGCTCGCCGAACATCTGGGGCAGGTCCTCGGGGTCGAAGCCGAGCGCCTTGATCACCATGTCGGCCTCGAGGTTGAAGCCCGAGCCGTGGACCGGCTGCGGCGTCTGGCGGCCCGAAAAGTCGGCGACGCCGAGATGGATGCGCTGGGCGCGCACGTGGGTGAGCGCGCCGTTACCCAGGAACGCCTGCGGCGCCGCCAGCCACACGAACTCGACGCCTTCCTCCTCGGCGTTGCCGACCTCGGTCATCGAGCCCGGCATGTTGGCGCGGTCGCGGCGGTACAGGCATTGCACCGACTTGGCGCCCTGGCGGACGGCGGTGCGCACGCAGTCCATGGCGGTGTCGCCGCCGCCGATGACGACGACGCGCTTGCCGGCGGCGTCGAGCATGCCGGAATCGAAATCCGGCACCTTGTCGCCGAGGCCCTTGCGGTTGGAGGCGGTGAGGTAATCCATCGCCTGGTGGATCTGCCCAAGTCCCGAGCCCGGCATCTGCATGTCGCGGTACTTGTAGACGCCGGTGGCGACGAGGACGGCGCTGTGGCGCCCGCGCAGATCGTTGAGCGAGGCGTCGCGGCCGACCTCGAAATTGCGGTGGAACTTGATGCCGCTCTCGGCCAGCAGCTTGGCGCGTCGCTCGACGACCTCTTTTTCGAGCTTGAAATTGGGTATCCCGTAGATCAACAGCCCGCCGATGCGGTCGTAGCGGTCGTAGACGTGCACCTGGTAGCCGCGGCGGCGTAGCGCGTCGGCGGCGGCCAGCCCGCCCGGCCCGGCGCCGATGATGCCGACCGACTCTTTCCGCTCGTATGCCGGCCGGGTCGGCTTCACCCAGCCGTTCTTCCAGGCGGTATCGGTCAAATACTTCTCGACGGCGCCGATGGTGACGGTGCCGTGGCGCGACTGCTCGAGCACGCAACTCCCCTCGCACAGCCGGTCGTGCGGACAGATGCGCCCGCACACCTCGGGGAAGGTGTTGGTCGCCTGCGAGGTCTCGTAAGCCTCCTGCAGGCGGCCCTCGGCGGCGAGCCGGAGCCAGTCGGGGATATTGTTCTGCAGCGGACAGTGGATCTGGCAATAGGGAATCCCGCACTGCTCGCAGCGCGATGCCTGCTTGGCGGCGGCCGGCACGCGGAACTCGCGGTAGATCTCGCCGAAGTCCCGACGGCGCTCGCCGACCGGGCGCTTGGCGGGCATGGCGCGGGCGACGTCAAGGTACCGCTGCATCTGGTCAGGCATGGCGTCTCGCTTCCTCGCTCCCGGTCGTCCGCCGGCGTCGGCGGCGCGGCGGATGGGTGGACTTTCGGCTTCCCAGGGGTCCCCCGAGGCGTCCCCGCGGGCATGGGTTGCCGGCGGGGGAGCGGGTGGCTTAAGACCGAAGCTATCCCAAAGGTCCCGCCCAAATAGGTCAGAATTGTTTACATACTTCTTGGGCGGGGCTCCCAATGGCCACCAGTATAGGGGGTTCCGGAATCGAAAATAAAGCGAAAATCGCAGATAATAGTCCCGAAACGGTACTAATTGGGCTTCTGGCCGGCCGGGGCAAAATGGTGTAGAAACGCCAGGATTTGGGGATAAACCGCCTTGCCCATCCTACATATTGCGGTATTGGCCGCGGTTCAGGGCATTACCGAGTTCCTGCCCATCAGCTCGACGGCCCATCTGATCCTGGTGCCTGCGGTCGCCGGCTGGCCCGACCAGGGGCTGACCGTCGACGTCGCCGTCCACGTCGGCACGCTCGGTGCGGTGATGCTGTATTTGTGGCGCGACGTGTGGGCGATGACGCTCGGCCTGGTGCAGTTCGCCACGGGCCGCCGCAACCCGATGGCCATGCTCGCCGGCTACCTGGTGGTCGGCACGGTGCCGGTGGTGATCGCCGGCTTCGTCCTCGACCGCTATGCGGGGGGCATGATGCGCAACGTCACGGTGATCGCGTGGGCGACGCTCGGCTTCGCGGTGCTGTTGTGGATCGGCGACAAGCTGGGGATGACGGTGCGCCGGATCGAGCACATCGGCATCGGCGACGTGGTGATCATCGGCCTCGCCCAGGTGCTGGCGCTGATCCCCGGCACCAGCCGCGCCGGCATCACGGTGACGGCGGCCAGGTTCCTAGGCCTCGAGCGGCAGGACAGCGCGCGCTTCTCGATGCTGCTGTCGATCCCGGTGATCGTCGGCGCCGGCAGCCTCAAGGGCTGGGACCTCTACCAGGCCGGCAACGCGCAGCTGACCGCCGACGCCTTCATCGCCGCGGCGCTGGCGTTCGTCGCCGCGCTCGTCGCCATCGTGGCGATGATGGCGTGGCTCCGGCGCGCCAGCTTCGCGCCGTTCGTGGTCTACCGGATCATCCTCGGCGGCTTGCTGCTCGCCGTCGTCTACGGCTGGGCCTAATACCCCCGCTGGCGGTCGACCACCGGCTCCGGCGGCTGGCCTTTCCTGATGCGGCGGATGTTGTCGGCCACCGGCTTGGCGGCCGTTTCCGGAACCGTCAGGCTGGCCATGTGCGGCGTCACCGTCACCTTCGGATGCTTCCAGAATGGATGTGTCGGCGGCAGCGGCTCCTCGTGGAACACGTCCAGCACCGCCGCCTTGAGGTGCCCGGAATCGAGGGCCGCGATCAGGTCGTCGTCGACCACGTGGCCGCCGCGGGCGGCGTTGACGACGACGGCGCCCTTCGGCATCCGCCTGAACGCCTCGGCGTTCAGGATGCCTTGGGTCTCGGCCGTCAGCGGCAGCAGGCAGACGACGATCTCCGAGCGGGCGAGGAAGTCCCGATAGCCCTCCTTGCCGTCGAAGGTCGGCACGCCGGCGAGGTTCTTGTGGCCGCGGGTCCAGCCGGCGACGTCGAAGTCGAGCGCCTTCAGTTTCTTCGCCGCGTCGGTGCCGATGACGCCGAGGCCCATGATGCCGACCCGGCGCCGCTTCGGGATCACCTGCGGCAGCGGCTTCCACCGCGCTTTACGGGCGTAGCGGCGGTAGTCGCCGAAGCGGCGGTGGAAGTGCAGCACCCAATAAAGCACGTACTCGCTCATGCCGACGGTGAGCGCCGGATCCACCAGGCGCACGATCGGCACGTCGTCCGGCAGGTCGCACTTCATCAGGTGGTCGACGCCGGCGCCGAGCGAGAAGATCGCCTTCAGATTCGGGAACGACTTCAGAAGCCCGCGCTCCGGGTTCCACACCAGTGCGTACTCGATGTCCTTCTTATTGCCGACTCCGTCCGGCCACTCCCGGCAGTCCAGGTCCGGGAGCTCCTTTTTCAGGGCGCCGAACCAGCGGTCGGCGTTACGCCAGTTGGAATAGAACAAGAGGGTCATGGCGGGAGTCTCCGTGGTTTCGCTTGTCTCTTTACCTAGACGCTGACGGCGCCGCTGTCGTCGGCCTTCAGCTCGAAGGCGGCGGCCATCAGCGCCCGCGTGTACGGGTCCTTGGGGTTGGCGAACACGTCGTCGGCCGGGCCTTGCTCGACCACCCGGCCGCGGCGCATCACCAGCACGTCGTGGGAAAGCGCGCGGACGACCTTCAAGTCGTGGCTGATGAACAGATACGCCAGGTCGTGCTTCTTTTGCAGCGCCCGCAGGAGCTCGACGATCTGCGCCTGCACCGACATGTCGAGCGCGCTGGTCGGCTCGTCGAGCACGATGAACTTCGGCTTCAGTACCAGCGCGCGGGCGATCGAGATGCGCTGGCGCTGGCCGCCGGAGAACTCGTGCGGGTAGCGGTTCTGCATCTCCGGCTCGAGGCCGACCTCGACCAGCGCCTCGGCGACCCTCCGCCGGCGCTCGTCGTCGTCGCCGATGCGGTGCACCACCAGCCCTTCCTCGACGATCTGGCGCACCGAAAGGCGCGGGCTGAGGCTCCCGAACGGGTCCTGGAACACGATCTGCATGTGTTGGCGCAACGGCCGCAGCTCCTTGGCCTTGAGGCCGCTGATCAGCCGGCCCTGGAACGTCACCTCGCCGGTCGAGCGCTCGAGTCGCAACAGCGCGCGCCCGAGCGTGCTTTTCCCCGAGCCCGATTCGCCGACGACGCCCAGCGTATGGCCCTGGCGCACCTTGAGCGTGATGCCGTCGACCGCCTTGACGTGGCCGACGATGCGCCGGATGACGCCCTTCTTGATCGGGAACCACACCTTGACGTCGCCGGAGGCCATGATCTCGGGCCTGCCGGCGGGCGCCGGGTCGGGCCGGCCCTTCGGCTCGGCGGCGAGCAGGTGGCGGGTGTAGGCGTGCGCCGGCCGCTCGAATACCTGCTTGACGTCGCCCTGCTCGACGAGGGCGCCGTCGGTCATCACGGAGACGCGGTCGGCCATGGCGCGCACGATGCCGAGGTCGTGGGTGATCAGCAGCATCGCCATGCCCATCTTCCGCTGCAGCTCCTTCAACAGCTTCAGGATCTGCGCCTGGATGGTGACGTCGAGCGCCGTCGTCGGCTCGTCGGCGATCAACAGGTCGGGCTCGTTGGCTAGCGCCATGGCAATCATCACCCGCTGCTGCTGGCCGCCCGAGAACTCGTGCGGCAGCGCGCCGAGGCGCTCCTCGGCCTCGGCGAAGCCGACCAGCCGCAGGAGCTCGACCACCCGGTCGCGGGCCTGCTGCGGCGTCAGCGCGTTGTGCAGCAGGATCACTTCCGAGATCTGCTTCTCGATCGAGTGCAGCGGGTTGAGCGAGGTCAATGGCTCCTGGAAGATCATCGCGATGTTGTTGCCGCGGATCTCGCGCATCCGGAACTCCGGCGCGCCCATCAGCTCGTCGCCTCGGAAGCGGATGCTGCCCTGCGGGTGCCAGGCCAGCGGGTAGGGCAGGAGCTGCATGATGGAGAGCGCGGTCACCGATTTGCCGGACCCGGATTCGCCGACCAGCGCGTGGATTTCGCCCTTGTCGATGGCGAGGCTGGCGCCGCGCACCGCCTTGACCTCGCCGTCGCCGCGGCCGAACGAGGTGTGGAGATCGGCGATTTCCAGAAGCTTGCTCATCGGAAGGTCTTTCTCGGGTCGAACGCGTCGCGCACCGCCTCGCCGATGAAGATCAGCAGCGACAGCATCGCGGCGAGCACGCCGAACGCGGTGAAGCCGAGCCAAGGCGCCTGCAGGTTGGCCTTGCCCTGGCTCAGGAGCTCGCCGAGCGACGGCGAGCCCACCGGCAGGCCGAAGCCGAGGAAGTCGAGAGCCGTGAGTGTGGTGATCGAGCCGTTGAGGATGAACGGCAGGAAGGTGAGGGTGGCGACCATGGCGTTCGGCAGCACGTGTCGGTACATGATCACCAGGTCGGTGGCGCCGAGGGCGCGCGCGGCGCGCACGTAATCGAAGTTGCGGGCGCGCAGGAACTCGGCGCGCACCACGCCGACCAGCGCCATCCAGCTGAACAGCAGCATCAGGCCCAGCAGCCACCAGAAGCTCGGCTCGACGACACTGGCCAGGATGATCAGCAGATACAGCACCGGCAACCCGCCCCAGATCTCCATGAAGCGCTGGAACAACAGGTCCGTGAGGCCGCCGAAATAACCCTGCACCGCGCCGGCCGAGACGCCGACCACCGAGCTGACCAGGGTCAGCGTCAGCCCGAACAGCACCGAGATGCGGAAGCCGTAGATCATCCGGGCGACCACGTCGCGGCCCTGGTCGTCGGTGCCAAGCCAGTTCTCGGCGCTGGGCGGCGCCGGCGCCGGCACCTTCAGGTCGTAGTTGATGGTGTCGTAGGAGTAGCGGACCGGCGGCCATAGGATCCAGCCCTTGTCCTCGATCAGCTTCCCGACCACCGGGTCGCGGTAATCGGCCTCGGTCAGGAAGTCGCCGCCGAAGGCGGTCTCCGGGTAGGCGACGAACACCGGCGCGTAGAACGCGCCGTCGTAGCGGATCAGCAGCGGCCTGTCGTTGGCGATCAGCTCGGCGAACAGGCTCAAGACGAACAGCGCCAGGAAAATCCACAGCGACCAGAATCCGCGCTGGTTGCGGCGGAAATTGGCGAGCCGTCGGCGGGTGATCGGCGTGATCCGCACGCCGAGGAGACGATCCTGGGGCGAAGGCTTGCGGGCGGCATCGTCGTTGCGGGGCGCCATTTAGACCTCCCGCTTCTCGAAGTCGATGCGCGGATCGACCACGTGATACATGAGATCGCTGATGATCTGCATGATCAGCCCCAACAGCGTGAAGAAATAAAGCGTGCCGAACATCACCGGGTAGTCGCGGTTGATCGCCGCCTCGAAGCCCAACAGCCCGAGGCCGTCGAGGGAGAAGATGATCTCGGTCAGGAGCGCGCCGGTGAAAAGTATTCCGATGAAGGCGCCGGGAAAGCCGGCAACCACGATCAGCATGGCGTTGCGGAACACGTGGCCGTAGAGCACGCGGTGCTCCTCCAGCCCCTTGGCGCGGGCGGTGACCACGTATTGCTTGTTGATCTCCTCCAGGAACGAGTTCTTGGTCAGCATGGTCAGCCCGGCGAAGCCGCCGATGACGAGCGACAGGATCGGCAGCGTGATGTGCCAGAAGTAGTCCTTGATCCGGCCGAACAGGGTGAGCTCGTCGAAGTTGTCGGAGGTCAGGCCGCGCAGCGGGAACCAGTCGAGGTAGCGCCCGCCGGCGAACACCACGATCAGCAGGATGGCGAACAGGAACCCGGGGATGGCGTTGCCGAACACGATGACGCCGGACGTCCAGACGTCGAACCGCGAGCCGTCGCGCACCGCCTTGGCGATGCCGAGCGGAATCGAGATCAGATAGATGATCAGCGTCGTCCACAGGCCGATGGAGATGGACACCGGCATCTTCTCGAGCACCAGTTCGACAACGTCGCGGTCGCGGAAGAAGCTGGTGCCGAAATCGAAGACGACGTAGTTCTTCATCATGTGGATGAAGCGTTCGTGCGCCGGCTTGTCGAAGCCGAACTGGCGCTCGATGTCCTTGATCAGCTCCGGCGGCAGGCCCTGGGCGCCGCGGTATTTGCTGGTCGTGCCCTGGTCGGCCTGCGGGCTGCCGGCGCGGCGCTGACCGCCGCCGGCTTCCGAGCCGCCGGCGCCGGTGACGCGCGCCGTCGCCTCGACCGCGGTGCCGGTGATCTGGGCGATCATTTGCTCGACGGGGCCGCCCGGCGCCGCCTGGATGATGACGAAGTTGACGACCATGATCCCGAACAGGGTCGGAATCACCAAGGCCAGACGGCGGATGATGTAGGAGAGCATGAGGCGATTATAGGGGGCGGGGGCGACAACGGGAACCGAGGCGTCGGTTCCGCTTTCCGTCCCGCCCCCCGGTCACTTGGCGTCGGCCCTGCGATTGCGCCCCAGCGCCTTCTGCTTCTCGGCGTTGATCCACCAGGCGTCGAACTGGTTGCCGCGGATCGGCGTCACCTTCGGCCGGCCGAACATGTCCCAGTAGGCGACGCGGTCATAGGGCGCGTGGAAGTGCGGGATCAGGTAGAAGCCCCATTGCAGCACCCGGTCCAGCGCCCGCGTCGCGGCGATCAGGCTCTTGCGGTCGGGCGCGGCGATCAGCTTCTCGATCAACGCGTCGATCGCCGGATCCTTGATGCCGATGAAATTACTCCCGCCCTCGAGGTCGGCGGACGAGCTGGACCAGAACGAACGCTGCTCGTTGCCGGGCGACAGAGACTGGCCGAAGGAACCGACGATGATGTCGAAATCGAAGGTGTCGAGCCGGCGCCGGTACTGCGCCGAATCGACGGTTCGGACGCGGATCTTGATGCCGAGTTTTTCCAGGTTCCTGGCGAACGGCAGCACGATGCGCTCGAACAACGGGCTGACCAGCAGCACTTCGAACGTCAGCGGCTTGCCGGTCTTGCCGTCGACCCTTTGTTGGCCCTTGACCACCCAGCCGGCGTCGTTCAGGAGCTTGCTCGCGGCCCTCAGGTTTTCCCGGATGTTGCCGGAGCCGTCCGTCTTCGGCGGGCTGTATTCCTTGCCGAACACCTCGTCCGGGATCTTGCCCCGGAACGGCTCGAGCAATTTCAATTCCTCGGGCCCGGGCAGCCCTTTGGCGGCGAGCTCCGAGTTGTCGAAATAGCTGCGGGTGCGCACGTACTGTCCGTAGAACAGGTTCTTGTTCGACCATTCGAAGTCGAAGGCATAGGCCAGCGCCTCGCGCACGCGGCGGTCCTTGAACACGTCGCGGCGCGTGTTGTAGACGAAACCCTGCATGCCGGCCGAGCGGTCGTGGTGAATCTCCTCCTTCTTCAGGAGCCCGTTCTTGACCGCCGGGATGTCGTAGGCGGTGGCCCAGTTCTTGGACGAATTCTCCGCCCGGTAGTCGAAGGCGCCGGCCTTGAACGCCTCGAGCGCGATCGTCTCGTCGCGGTAATAGTCGAACTGCATGACGGCGAAGTTGTCGGAGCCCTTCTTCACCGGCAAATCCTTGGCCCAATAGTCGGGCACCCGCACGTAGGAGATCGAGCGGCCGGGATCAACCTTGTCGACCTTATAGGCGCCGCTACCGAGCGGCGGCTCCAGCGTCGTCTTGTCGAACTCGCGCTTCTCCCAGTAGTGCTTGGGCAGCACCGTCAACTGGCCGACGATCAGCGGCAGCTCGCGGTTCTCGCCGGGCTTGAAGTTGAAACGCACGGTGCGCGGCCCCGTCTGCACCACTTCCTTAACGCTGCCGTAATAGAAGCGGAAGAACGGCGTGCCCTTCTTGACAAACAACTCGAAGGTGTAGATCACGTCGTCGACCGTCACCGGCATGCCGTCGTGCCAGCGCGCCTCGGGCCGGAGCGTGAATGCCACCCACGAGCGGTCGGCCGGCACCTCAATCGATTCGGCGAGCAGGCCGTACTGGCTGAACGCCTCGTCGGCCGAATCCAACGTCAGCGAGTCGTAGATGCCGCCGATGCCGGTGGCGGCGTTGCCCTTGACGATGAACGGATTGAGGCTGTCGAAGCTGCCGATGGCGCCGAGCTTGACGGTGCCGCCCTTGGGCGCGTTCGGATCGACATAGTCGAAATGCTTGAAGTCCGGCGGGTATTTGAGATCGCCGTGCATGGCGATGCCGTGGGCGCGGGTGACCTTGGCTTCGGCGGCGCCGGCGGGTGCCGGCGGCAGCCACAGAACCAGGCCGGCGGCAAGGCCGGCGATGACGGCGAAGACGCGCATGATCCCTGCTTTCGTCGCTGCCTGCTCTGGCCCCATCCCGGGCCGAGCCCGATATTGCGGGCCGGGCGTGATCAGATCAAGACAACACCGAACACAACACCCAACGATGGCGAAAATGTGATGGAAGCCGCTATTTCCCGGCCAGCAACGCGATCGCGGCGGCGTGCAGCGCCGCGTCGCCGGCCGCCAGCACGGTGCCGTCGCCTTCGGGCCCGAGCGCGCGGCCGCGCCAGTCGGTGATGACGCCGCCGGCGCCCTCGACGATCGGCACCATGGGGGCGTAGTCGTAGAGCTTCATGGTGCCCTCGCAGACCAGATCGACATAACCGTTGGCGAGCAGCCCGTACGCCATGCACTCGGCGCCGTAGACGGCGCGGCGGGCGCGCTTGCGCAGACGCTCGAACGCCGGGAAGTCGAGGTCCCCGAACATCTGCGGCGAGGTCGCGTACAGCCACGCGTCCTTCAGGTCCTTGCAGGCGCGCACGCGGACGGGCTTGCCGTTGAAGGTGGTCGGCCTGCCCGCGACGCCGAGCCAGCGCTCCTTGATCGCCGGCAGGTCCATCAGCCCGAGCACCGGCCGGCCGCGGTCGAGGAGCGCGATCAGCGTGCCGAACAGCGGCTTGCCGGTGACGAACGACTGGGTGCCGTCGATGGGGTCGAGCACCCACACCGTGTCGGCGCCGGGGTTCCTGGACTCGATCTCCTCGCCGACGATGCCGTGGGCCGGGAACGCTTTCTCGATCAGCGCCCGCATCGCCGCCTCGGCCTCGCGGTCGGCGGCGGTCAGCGGGCTGGCGTCGGGCTTGGCGGCGACCGCCATCGGTGTCCGGAAATGCCGCATCACCACCCGGCCGGCGGCGTCGGCGAGCCGGCCGGCCAGTTTGACGCAAGCGTCGTCGGGGGAGGCGCCCGGCGCGGCGGGTCCGGAGCCAGCCCCGGATCCCGGCCCGGAAGCCTCGCGGCTCATGGCAGCGGCTTCGGCGAGTCGCTCAGCGAGTGCAGATACTTGATGACTGCGGCCCGTTCCTCGGGCTTCTTGACGCCGGCGAAGCTCATCTTGGTGCCTTTGGCGAAACCCTTGGGGTCGTCGATGAAGTGGTCGAGGTCCTTGTAGGTCCACGCGCCGCCCATGCCCTTCAGCGTGCCGGAATAGGCGAAGCCCTCATGGCCGGCCTTGGCGCGCCCGACGACGTCCCAGAGATTCGGCCCGACCAGGTTCTTTCCGCCCTTCTCGGCCGTGTGGCAGGCCTTGCACTTCTTGAATACCGCCTCGCCGGCCTTGACGTCGGCGGCGGCGAGCAGGGTCAGCGCGTCCACTTGCTTGCCGCCGGCGGCCGGCTTCGCCGCCTTGTCGCCGGCCTCCTCGACGCCGGCGATGGTGACGGCGGGGCTTTTCAGCGGCTTCGGGTGGACCAGCAGGTTGCCCGCCCAATTGGCGCCGAAAACCAACCACGCCGTCACCAGAATGGCCAAGCCGAGCTTTTCATAAAACGGGAAGTGCATGGCGCTTGTTCCCCCTCGGAGCTCCCTGAAGCGGGCATGGTGCCTCAAGCCGGCTTTCCGTTCAACCGTCGCGTCTCGGCCTTGGGCGCGCCGCCCGGCGGCCCCGCGGCCGGGCCGGGGGCAAGCGCGCGGCCGGGCCGTCAAAGCGGTTTTCTGGGGCCCTCGGGGCGGCTAAGGTGCGGTCCATGCCGGGTCCCAAAAACCCCATCGTCATCATCCCGTCGCGGCTGGCGGCGACGCGGCTTCCGGGGAAGCCGCTGGCCGACATCGGCGGGGTGCCGATGATCGTCCACGTGTGGCGGCGCGCGGTTGAGGCCGGCATCGGGCCGGTGATCGTCGCCTGCGCCGACATCGACATCCTCGACGCAATCAAGGAGGCGGGCGGCGACGCGGTGTTCACCAACCCGGCGCACGCGTCGGGCTCGGACCGGGTGTTCGAGGCGGCGGCGACGGTGGACCCGCGGAAGCGCCACGACTGTGTCGTCAACGTGCAGGGCGACCTGCCGACCATCGAGCCGACGGCGATCAAGGCCGCGCTCGGGCCGCTCGACGACGACGCGGTCGACATCGCCACCATCGCCGCCGAGATCACCGAGGAGGCCGAACGCGACGATCCCAACGTCGTCAAGGTGGCGTTGTCGCTCGCCGAAGGAGGAACGCGCGGGCGCGCGCTCTATTTCAGCCGCGCCGCCGTGCCGTCGGGTGCCGGCCCGCATTATCACCACATCGGCATCTACGCGTTCCGGCGCCAGGCGCTCGATCGCTTCGTCAGGCTGCCGCCGTCGCCGCTCGAGCGGCGCGAGAAGCTGGAGCAGTTGCGGGCGATCGAGAACGGCATGCGCATCGACGTGGCGCTCGTTGACACGGTTCCGCTGGGTGTCGATACTCCCGTCGACCTTGAGCGCGCCCGCCGGATGTTGGCCGCTCCGCGCCGTTGATCCGGAACGCCCAAGCCATGGCCGATCCCAACAACACCATCGCCTTCCAGGGCCTCCCCGGCGCGTACTCGGACCTCGCCTGCCGCAACGTCTACCCGAAGATGACGACGCTGCCGTGCCGCGCCTTCGACGACGCGTTCCAGGCGGTGCGCGAGGGCAAGGCGGCGCTGGCGATGATCCCGATCGAGAACACCGTCGCCGGCCGGGTCGCCGACATCCATCACCTGCTGCCGGACTCGGGACTCCACATCGTCGGCGAGCACTTCCAGCGGGTCAACCACCACCTGCTCGCCGTCAAGGGCGCCAGGATCGCCGACCTGACCCACGTGCACAGCCATATCCATGCCCTGAATCAATGCCGGAAGCTGATCCGCAAGCTCGGCCTCGAGCCGGTCGAGCACGTCGATACCGCCGGCGCCGCCGCCGACATCGCCAAGCGCGGCGACAAGACGCAAGGAGCCATCGCCTCCGAGCTCGCCGCCAAGGTCACCGGGCTGGTTTCGCTAAAGGCCAACATCGAGGACGCCGAGCACAACACCACGCGCTTCATCATCATGGCGCGCCAGCCCGTCGATCCCAAGCCGGAGGCGGAGGGCACCATGACCAGCCTGCTGTTCCGGGTGAAGAACGTGCCGGCGGCGCTCTATAAGGCGCTCGGCGGCTTCGCCACCAACGGCGTCAATCTCACCAAGCTCGAGAGCTACGTCGGCGAGGGCTTCGTCGCGGCGCAATTTTATGCCGACGCCGAGGGGCACCCGAAGCAGCGGCCGCTGGAGTTGGCGCTCGAGGAGCTCGCCTTCCACACCACCGAGATCAGGATCCTCGGCGTCTATCCGGGCCACCCGTACCGGCGGCGCGTGAACGCCGCCGGCGGCTGAGGCACGGCAGGGGTAACGGTTAAAAGTTTGCCCTTGTCCCGGAACTCTGGCCAAACTACATTTGTGAACGAAACGTGGACATTCAGCAAGCGCCCTGGGGTCAGTTTAGGGAGAGGTAGAATCACCTATGGCACAGGCAAAATCAAAAGGAACGAGTTGGGTGCGCGCGTACGCATTAGGCTCTGCTAAGGCTACTCAATTCTTACATCAAGCTTCGCCACCGTACACTCAGCACAAGACACAAAAGGAAATAACAAAATCCGATAAAGTTTCTCGACAGAATAAAAAATAGTCGACCACGAAATAGTGAGTCATAGCAAACTTTACTCCAAGGAAGATTGGACGCGCGCGATCGACTTGGAGTCCGAAGCTACAGACGTTCCGTCTCATGCTTGGCGAAATCCATTTCGCCGGGATTATGCACGTCTCCTCCATTGTCCGGCGTTTCGACGTCTCCAGGGAAAGATGCAACTTTTTGCTGGACTCGAATCGGATTTTTTTCGAAATCGCTTAACCCACTCATTGGAAGTTGCACAGATATCCAAAAGTATTGCTCTCAAGCTCAATCAAGAATCTCTTAACCAGAAAGGTTATTCAATCGATACTGATCTTGTGGAATTTGCAGGTCTTGCTCATGACCTTGGGCACGCACCATTCGGTCATTCGGGGGAATATGCTCTCAACGAACGTATGCGAAAATTCGGCGGATTTGAGGGTAACGCGCAGACTCTAAGAATACTTTGTCGACTTGAAAAAAAGTTAGATAGTCTGCCGCGCCAGCTCGAAGCGGATCATCGGCCAATTTGGTTTAAGAAGGGGCGAGATAACTCAATCGGTCTAAATCTGTGTTACAGAACCTTAGCCGCGATAATTAAATACGATAAACAGGTGGAGCCGAGTAAGAAACCAAAAAGCCCCGACAAGGGCTACTATGCGGAAGAATCACCAATCGTTTCGCAAATACGATCAACCCTTCTCGGCAAAAAATCAAAAAGACAATTGCGTACTGTTGAGTGTCAAATTATGGATTTGGCTGATGATATAGCCTACTCAACTTATGACATTGAGGATGCCTTCAAGGCCGGGTTTCTCGAACCATTAGACCTATTTTTCCCCGAAATTAATGTCCTAAGAACTGTCGCTGAGAGGACCGGAGCCGAGCTTGGCAAATCGGTTTCTGTCAAAGATGTGAACAGAGTACTTGAAAGGGTTTTAAGAGATTATGTTTTTCCATATACCGCCAAAGAATTAAAAATCCGAAGTTACAAAAAATTTCGAAATTTGGTCGCCACTACGTATAGATTGTCGAAAAATCTATCAAAAAGCGGATTTGCGAGAGGCAAATTTACTAGTGGCCTCGTTAACAGGTTTATGTCTGCGATATCCGTCGACATTGATGACGAATATCCGCTTCTCTCCAATATAAAAATGCGGGATGAAATTCGTGAGGAAGTGGTAGTCCTCAAACATTTGACCTATGTGAGTTTGATTGAGTCAAATCGCATGAAAGCCGTTTCATATCGCTCGGTCCACATAATTAACACAATATTCGACGCGTTGATGAACAAAGATCGCCAATCATTAATTAAAGGCGAAGAATTATTGCCAATCGACTTCTCAGAAAAATTTAGACAAGCGACGATTGTTGCGGTAGGCAACACGGAAGAGGAGCGAAACGCGGATTTAAGACGCAAACAGGCTCGTATCGTTTGCGATTTTATCGCCGGTATGACGGATAGGTATGCAATAGAATTTTATGGGCGATTGACATCGGAATCGTTCCACACAATTTTCCGCGATTACTAGTAGATTTTATTTTGAGTCCCTTAGGTATCAGGCGCCGATCTCGGCCAGCCAGCCCTCGACCAGCCAGCGGGCGATCGAATCCTTGCGCGGCAGGCGCTTGGCGCCGGGTGGCGCCGTGCCCCACTCGCCGAAGGCGCGGACCTCGTCGGGGCGGAACCACTTGGCGTCCTGCAGCTCGCGGAAGTCGACGTCGATGCCGGTGGTGACGGCGCGGGCGCGGAAGCCAAGCATCAGCGACGACGGGAACGGCCACGGCTGCGACGCCTGGTAGCGCACGTCGGCGTCGGCGACGCCGGTCTCCTCGCGCACCTCGCGCATCACCGCCTCCTCCAGGCTCTCGCCCGGCTCGACGAAGCCGGCGAGCGTCGAATACATGCCGTCGGGCCAGCGGCTCTGGCGGCCAAGCAGGGCGGCCGGGCCCCGGCCCTCCAGGTCGTCGTGGGTGACCAGCATGATCACCGCCGGGTCGGTGCGCGGGAAATGCTCGTGCGGCTCGGTCGCGTCGCGGCAGCGCCGCACGTGGCCGCCGTACTGGCTCACGGTCGGCTGGCCGCAGACGCCGCAGAAGCGGTGCCGGCGGTGCCAATACATCAGGCCGCGGGCGTAGGCCAAAAGCGCCGCCTCGGGCCCCCGCATCAGGGCGCCGACTTGGCGCAGGTCGCGGAACTCGCCGCCGTCGGCGAGCCGCCCGGCGGCC
>DASWGT010000251.1:0-7451 GCA_036393575.1 Rhodospirillales bacterium
ACGGCGAGCATGGCGAACGCCGGATGGTCGGCGATCGCCTCGTCGAGAGGCCGCTTTCGCGCCAGCACCGCATCCAGAACGTCGAACGCGACCCGGCGGGCCGGCAGCGGTTTTTTGGTCATCCGCCAGTCATGCCCGAGGCGGCGCTCCGCCGCAACAGGATTGCGGGGCCGGTGCCATTTGCCGGGTAGTGCGCACGACTTGGCTTCAGCCCGCGAAGGGACTAGTGTTCCCCGCGACTGCGCGAAACGATTCTCAAAGCATTGCCCTGGACGGACGATCCCATTTCGTTGCCGTGACCGAAAGAACTCCACAGAAATTCACCAACGCACATGTGCTGGCGACGGCGGCGACGCTGTTCGTGCCGCTGGTGATCCTGTTCTCTAAGGCCGCGGCGCCGCTGTTCGCCGTGGCGGCGATTAGCGTCGCCGCCCTCGAGCTCATCCGCCGGCGCGCGTTGCCGCTGCCAAGCGGGCCGGTGCCATATTTCATGGCTGGATTGGCGGCATGGGCGCTGGTCAGCTGGTGGTGGTCGATCACACCGGATGAGACGGTCAAGACTGGGCTGTCTCTGGCGCTGACGTTTGTCGGTGGCGCCGTCCTGATCGGCGCCGCGGCGCGCTTCGATGCCCGCGAGCAGGAGATTTTCCGTACCGGCGTGATCGTCGGCGGCGCCATTGGCTTCGCTCTAATCGCGTTCGAATTCGCCACCGACGCCTGGCTGGCGCAGTACCTCTACGGCCTTAAGGAAAAGAAGCTCTTCCTCGTCGAGGGACGCCACACGGTGGCGATGAATCCGGGCCTGGCGGCAACGGCACTTTTCTTCTGGTCGTGGGCGTTGGCAGTGCGGGCGCGGTATCCAAGCCGGGTGGCTGGCGTTGCCATCGTCATCGCGTTTGCACTGTTCCTGTTGAGCGATTCTGACGCCGTCATCGTCAGCATGGTTGCCGGGGCGGTCGTCTTCGGCGCGGTGTTGGTGTTGCCGCGGACGGTGCCTCTGATCCTGGCCGCCATGATTGCCGCCGGCGTCGCAGTGACGCCGCTGGTCCCCGGCCTGCTGCCCAACCCGCTCGAGCCGGACACCAAACTCACCTGGCTCTCCATGTCGGCAGCGCACCGAATCGTGATCTGGAAGAATACCGTTCCCCATATCAAGGGCAAGCCCGTCCTCGGCGGCGGTTTCGATACGACGCGCGCACTCTATAAGGACAGGGTGGAATATCGTTTCCCCAAGGGCACTCCCGGGAAGGCGTTGGTTACCGCCTACGAACCGATCCCCTTGCATCCGCACAACGGCGTGCTGCAGGTGTGGCTGGAGTTGGGGCTGGTGGGGGCGTTGATCTTGCTCGGGCTGCTGCTGACGGTGATTCGCGCCATCGCCGCCGGTGTCGACGAGCGGACCAGTCGGGCCGGCGCACTGGCAATGGTGACGACGGCGCTGACCATTGCCTCGATCAGCTTCGGCGCCTGGCAAAGCTGGTGGCTGGCCTCGATACTGCTGGCAGCCGCGTTCCTGGCGGTGGTGACCCTGCCGGCTGCCGGGGCCGCCGGGACCGGCGAGTCTGCGACGGTGGAGCCGGCAGCCCCGGTCATCCCGGCGGCACGGGAAATCGGCGGGCCGAAGGGCCCGGAGCCGACCCGCTACGGCGACTGGGAGCGCAAGGGCCGCGCCATCGACTTCTAGAAAGCGGCCGGGTATGCCCTCAAAGGCCGTAATTCCGTCTCTTTCGGCGCCGATTTCTCTGTCATTTGTTCTTATTTTGTTCTACGCTGCTTTAATGGCGATTCGGGCTTCGAATCGATCTCCTTTCAATGGGTTCCAAGCGGTGTCGAACGCGGGCGGCGGGTAATACCGGCGGCGGGCCCAGGGAGCGACGCCCGGAGCACCGTTCTAAAACCACTGGAGGCAGGCGGAGAGCGATGGAACTGTTGCGGGCCTCGGCGGCGTTGATCTTGCTCGCCGGCATCGCGGTGCCGATCGGCGTCGGCGGCATCGGCGAGATCGTCCCCGGCCCGGTGCCGGCGGAGGTGCTGGCGGTCCTCGACGGCGACACCTTGGTGGTGCGCGCCCGCATCTGGCTCGGCCAGGACGTCGAGACCAGGATCCGCCTAGATGGCATCGACGCGCCCGAACTCAAGGGTAAATGCGAATCCGAGCGGCGGATGGCGGTCGAGGCGCGCGACCGGGTCGCCTGGCTCGCCGCCGGCGGCCGCGTCATCCTGCGCAACATCCAGTACGGGAAATACGCCGGTCGCGTCGTCGCCCGCGTCGAGACCCCTGATGGCCGCGATTTTTCCGACGCGCTCCTGAGCGCCGGCCTGGCTCGGGCCTACGACGGGCGGCGCCGGGAGCCGTGGTGCGGGGTCGCGCCGGCTTCCAACTGACCGCGGTTTCCGCCCGACTCGCGGACCGCAAATTCCATTGCCGGAATTCCGTTTCTGCGGCATCCTTGCAAAAAAGTTGCATCGCCCGAACCGATGCGCAAACGTGTTCGCCATGAGAGACGGGCGCTCAGGCAAGACAAGGGCCGCCTCAGGGGGTCGTCAATGGGGTTGTTCGATTGGTTCGCCTCCTTCCGGCCGGGGGGAAAGCGAAAGCGGACGGAAAGGTTGTCGGAGAAGACGTTCGTTCCGTCGGGCGCCGGCACCGCCGCGCCGCCGAAGATCCTGATCGCCGCCCTCGCCGACGACAAGGGCGGCCAGGCCGGCAAGCGGCTCGGCGAGCTCATCACCAAGATTCCCGGCGTCGAGGTGTTCCGCAAGAAAGAGACACTGAAGCTGCCGGAAACGATCGGCGACGCCGCCGAACGGCTGATCCTGGCCGCCGACGAGGGCCGCGCCTGGTTGAAGGCGGAAAACTGTGACTTGCTGGTATGGGGCGAGATTGCCAACACCGGCTCGCTGACGCTCCGTTTCCTGCCGGCGCCGGGAAACGACAGCGACCAGACGATATTCGCCGGTCTGGGCGAGACCGTCGAGTTGCCGATCGGCTTCGCGGCCGAACTCGAGCCGTTGATCGGCGCCGTGGCCATCGGCGCCTTCGCCACCTCGTTCAAGGGCGCGCGCTCAAGGCTCGCCGAGGCACTCGGCAAATACCTCGCCGCCGTCGCCGGCATGGTCCAGAAGGCGCCGCCGGGGTTGACCGCCGACCAGGGGGCATCGGTACTGACCGCGCTCGGCAATGCCTTCGTCGCCTATTCCCGGCTCGGCGGCGGCGTCGAGCAGCTCGATCGCGCGACGCTCGCCTATCAAGCCGCCAACAAGCTGGTAACCAAGGAAAACGCGCCCCTGACGTGGGCACGGATCCAGAACCATCTGGCCACCGTGATGCAGGCGCAAGGCCAGATCAAGAAGGAGCCAAAGCTCCTGCGCAGCGCCGCCATCATCTTCAGCACCGTCACTACGACGCTGGACCGCAACCGGCACGCCAACGACTCGGCGCTGGCCTATACCTATCTCGGCAAGGCGCTCTATATCCTGGCCGGGATGGAGGGCAAGCCGCAGTACCTGAAGACCGCCGCCGACGCTTACGAGAAGGCGCTCGGCGTCTACGACAAGGAGACCATGCCGAGTCGCTGGGCCGAGGTCACCAACCAGTACGGCGTGGTGCTGCTGGCGCTCGGCGAGAGCATGGGCGGCGACGCGGTGCTGGAGCAAGCGGTCGCCAAATTCCGCACCGCCATGAACCTGCGCCATCGCGACAAGACGCCGTTGTTGTGGGCGCAGACGGCGAATAACCTGGGCGCTGCCTGTTTCGCGCTGGCGAAGCGCAATTCCGAGGCGTCGCTCCTGCGCGAGGCGTCCAACTGCTTCGAGGGGGCGACCGAAATCTACCGCCAGCAAGGCATCGTCAAGCAGGCGCAGGTGATCGAGAAGAACCTGCACCGGGTGCAGCGGCTGTTGATGACCCGCGGCGCCTGAGCGAGGGCGCAATCCGGGCTTAAGCAAATGAAGGGCGGGGCCCCATGGATTCCCAAGGACCCCGCCCGTTATTGTATGCGAGCGTCGCGATATTCAGCGCCTACCGCTCGTCGCCGAAGCGCGCGATGTCCTCCGGACCCTTCTTCGTCGCCACCTTTTTCTTGCCCTGGACGAGGACGCGGATTTCCTCGACCACGTCGGGATTGGCCAGCGTCATGACGTCGCCGATGTCGAGCGTATTGGAGATCGCCGCCAGCACCCGGCGCATGATCTTGCCCGACCGCGTCTTCGGCATGTCGGGGACGACGTAGACGTTCTTCGGCCGCGCGATCTTGCCGATCTCCTGCTCGATCGCCTTGGTCACTTTCGCCTGCGCGTCGTTTCCCGATTTCACGCCCGGCTTCAGCGACACGTAGAGGTCCGGCATGCGGCCCTTGAGATCGTCGACGACGGGAACCACGGCCGCCTCGGCGATCTCCGGGACCGTCAGCGCCGCTGATTCGAGCTCCTTGGTCCCCAGCCTGTGCCCGGCAACATTGATGACGTCATCGAGACGCCCGAGGATCCGGTAGTAGCCGTCTTCCGCCAACAAGGCGCCGTCGCCGGTGAGATAAGGCCAGTCTCGCCAGTCCTTGCTTTTCTTGTTCCTGCAGTAGCGCGCGTAATAGGTGCTGACGTAGCGGTCGCGATCGCCCCAGATCGTCTGGAACGCCCCCGGCCACGGGTTGCGGATACAGATGTTGCCGGCCTTGCCCGCCCCGGCGCCGAGTTCCTTGCGATTGTCGTCAAAGATCACCGGATGGATGCCGGGGACGGCGGGGCCGGCGCTCCCGGGCTTCATCGGCTGCAGCGCCGGCAACGTGCTGCACAGGAAGCCGCCGGTCTCGGTCTGCCACCAGGTGTCGACGATGATCGCCTCGCCCTTGCCGACGACCTTGTGATACCACCGCCACACCTCCGGTTCGATGGGCTCGCCGACCGTCGTCATGTGCTTGAAGTGGTAATTGTACTTCTTCGGCTCGTCGGGGCCGGCCTTGCGCAGCATGCGGATGGTGGTCGGCGCGGTGTGGAAGATGTTGACGTCGAGCCTTTCCGCGATCCGCCACGGACGCCCGGCGTCCGGATAGGTAGGCACGCCCTCGTAGATGACGCTCGAGGCGGCGAGCGCTAGCGGCCCGTAGACGATATACGAATGGCCGGTGATCCAGCCGATGTCGGCCATGCACCAATAGACGTCCTCGGGATGGATGTCCTGCACGTACTTCGACGTCCCGGCGACGTAGGCGAGGTAGCCGCCGGTCGAGTGCTGGCAGCCCTTGGGCTTGCCGGTGGTGCCGCTGGTGTACATCAGGAACAGCGGATCCTCGGCCGGCATCCTGACCGGCTCGACCCGCTGGCCGCGGTATTTCTTGAGCACGTCGTTGACGATGAAGTCGCGGCCCTTCACCGGTTCTGACTTGGAGTGGTAGTGCCCCGGATAGCGCTGCCAGACCAGGACCTTGTCGACCTTTTGCCCCTTTTCCTTGGCGGTCTTGACGGCGATGTCGGCGTTGACTTTGTGGTCGATCAGCTTGCCGTTGCGGTGATAGCTGTCGATGGTGATCAGCACGCGGCTTCCGGAATCGACGATGCGATCAGCGCAGGACTGGCCGCTGAACCCGCCGAAAACCTCGGAGTGGATGACGCCGAGACGGGCGCACGCCAGCATGGTGACCGGAAGCTCCGGCGTCATCGGCATGTGCAGCGTTACCCGATCGCCCTTCTTGAGCTTCGCGAAGTCCCGGAGCAGCGCCGTGAACTCGTTGACCCTGACGTAGAGCTCCTGATAGGTGATGACCGCCGGCGCTTCGTCCTCGGGCTCCGGGACGAAGTGGATCGCCGCCTTGTTCTTGTGCTTCTTGAGGTGGCGGTCGATGCAGTTGTAGGACGCGTTGATCTTGCCGCCGACGAACCATTTCCAGCAGGGCGCATCGCTGGTGTCGAGCGTCGTGTGCCAGTAGTCGTACCAGCTCAGTAGATCCGCGTACTCCTTGAAGCACTCCGGAAAATTGTCGAGGCCGAAGCGCTCGAAAATCGCCGGATCTGTCATGTTCGCCTGGGCGATGAACTGGGCAGAGGGATAGACATAGTCCTCCTCTTTCCAATGAACCGCGATCTGCGCTTCACTCAACCCTCTGTCTTCGTTGGATTTTCCCTTGGCCATAGCCAAACCTCCCCGTTTTGCTGACCGTTCGATCATCGCAACCGCCATCGGGACCGCGGCCGCCGGCGCCGATTTCCCCGCCATTGCGCCGTCCGGCCCGATTGGTTCGCGATGCTATGGAATTATGACGAGAATCCGGCGCGTGACAAGGGCCGGCGGCGCCGATTCGCCGGCCGCCGGAGCCGCGGGGTGGGCGCCGCCGTCGTGCCCGCGTCTCACCCTTTCACATGGACCCGTCCCTCGCGAATCTCGGTTTCCACGGCTGTCAGGCTGTCGCCCTCGCAGGGCCCGGAGACGCAATAGCCGTCCTCGATGCGGAACCGGGCGCCGTGGGTCGAGCACTGGATCAGGGTGCCGTCCGCATTGAGGAATTGGCCGGGCTGGAAATCCAGCGGCATGCCGGTATGCGGGCAGGAATTGACGTAGACGAACACCTTGGCCCCGCGGCGGATGGCCATATAGAGAAGCCGCCCATCGGCGGTGTCGACGAAGAAGCCGTTGGAGCCGCCGTCGGGGATGTCGTCGACGGCGCACAGTTTCGTCGCCGCCTTTGCCGCCCGCTCCTTGCCGCCGGCCTTTCCTGCCATCGCCACCCGCCCCCGTCAGTCCTTGGGGATGGACTTGCGCCAGGCGGTGATGGCGACGCTCGCGAACAAGCCGGCCTTGGTGTAGGGGTCGCCGGCGGAAAACGCCTCGGCGGCCGTCTTGTCCTCGAGATCGACGACGATCAGGCTGCCATTCGGCTGGCCGTCATCGCCGAGCAACGGACCGGCGATCAGGATGCGGTCCTTGAAGGTTCCAAGATAATCGACGTGCGCCGGGCGCGTCTTCTGGCGGACCTCCAGCCGGCCGGGCTTGTCCTTGCAAGTGATGGCGAAGTACACGGGGCAAATTCCTTTCCTTTGTTGCGTTGCCGGCGCCGTCACGCCGTCTCCATGACGCCGACCGGGCGCGACAACAGGCCCTCGATGGCGGCGTCGATGTCGGAGAAGTGATTTATGATGCCGTCGACGGCGAGACAAATCGGCATGTCGACGCCGACCCGACGGGCGAGCTCGGTGACCGAGGCGGCGTTGAACACGCCTTCCGCCACCGAGGCGCGGGCGGCCAGGATGTCGGCCAGCCGCTCGCCGCGGCCGAGTGCCACGCCGAGCGAGAAGTTGCGCGACTGCATGGCGTTGCAAGTCAGCGTCAAATCGCCGATGCCGGAGAGGCCCATCAACGTCTCCGGCTTGGCGCCCTTGGCGGCGCCGAGGCGCGCCATCTCGGCCAGCCCGCGGGTGATCACGGTGGCGCGCGCGTTCTCGCCCATGCGCCGGCCCTCGAC
>DASWGT010000252.1:0-3767 GCA_036393575.1 Rhodospirillales bacterium
AGAAGACTTTGACCATAAATCCGTAGCACTAGTGGCGACGACAATCGGGGGGGTTGTCCTGTTGTTAGGATTTGCCGGTCTGTTGGTTAATCTTTGGTGATCATAGTTTATATCGCCCTTGGCATCCTCGTGGGTGTAATCTTGGGGGTAATTTTCCCATGGGCGTTGTTGCGGAAGTTGGAGCGCGAGGACAAGGGAAGAGAAGAAGGGTAAGGCCCTGTACGGGCACGAAAACGAACCGATTTCCGTACATCATTGTCACTGAACAGCCTGCTACAGCGCAGCCGGACCTCAATAAGGTATTTTCAAGAGGGTTTCCCCTACAGCCGATTGTGGGAGAATTTGCGCTTTTGACTCACGTTCCTTGGTCCGCCTCTGGTTGGCATTGTTGAGAAAAGCGCTAATCTCTGGAACCGGCGCCGCCCTTGCCGTATAACGGGCGGCGTCCGGGGATGGCGGGTCCCCGAAAGACGAGGTTCATCCGTGAGCGAACAGGCCATCGGAACGGCGGAAAAGATCACCGGCGCCGCCCGGCCCCGGGCCGGCGCGCGGGCGCCCCGTTTCCGCGTCACCGACTACGCGCTGCTGTTGAAGCCGCGGGTGATGTCGCTGGTGGTGTTCACCGGCGTCGTCGGTCTGATTCTGGCGCCCGGCAACCACGACCCGGTGACCATGGTCGCAGCGGTGATCTGCATCGCCCTCGGCGCCGGCGCCGCCGGTGTCATCAACATGTGGTACGACCGCGACATCGACCAGATCATGCGCCGGACCATGAACCGGCCGCTGCCAGCGGGCCGGCTCGGCGCCGGCGAGGCGCTGGCGTTCGGCGTCGCGCTGGCGGTCGCCTCGGTGGCAGCGATGGCGTGGTTGGTCAATGTCGTGGCGGCGGTGCTTTTGGCAACGACGATTCTTTATTATGTATTCATCTATACCGTGTGGTTGAAGCGCCGCACGCCGCAGAACATCGTCATCGGCGGGGTATCCGGGGCGTTGCCGCCGGTGATCGGCTGGGCCGCCGTCACCGGCGATGTCGGTCTCGGCGCGTTGGTGCTGTTCGCGATCATTTTTCTGTGGACACCGCCGCATTCGTGGGCGCTGGCGTTGTACCGGCGCGGCGATTATGAGGCCGCCGGCGTGCCGATGATGCCGGTGATCGCCGGCGAGCGCGAAACCAAACGGCAAATGCTTGTTTATACGGCGCTCCTGTTGCCGGCGACCCTGCTGCCGGTCTGGATCGGCATGTCGGGAGCGCTTTACGGCGTCGCCGCCGTGGTGCTCGGCATCGGTTTCGCCGGCCACGCGTGGCGGGTGTGGAAGGACGAAGACGGCAGCCGAGCAAGGCCGATGTTTTTTTTCTCGATCTTCTATCTGTTCCTAATCTACGTCGCGCTGCTCGCCGACCGGTTGCTATTCTATCCGGTCTTCTAGCAGTCACCCCGGCGCCGGCTTGAGACAGCCGGCCAGCGACCGCGCCAGCGATCGCAGCAGCTCGTCATACAGCCCCGGTCCCGGATCGATTCCGGCGCCCAGGTCATCGAGCACGCCGATCCGCGCGCCAGTGCCTTCGATCACCGTCTTCACCAACTCTGGCTCGAACTGCGGTTGGGTGAACATGCAGACGACGCCCTGGTCGCGAATCCGCTGCCGCAACTCGGCGATGCGGCGCGCCCCCGGCGACCGCTCGGCGCCGACGGAGACCGCCCCCACTGCCGCCAAGCCGAAGCGTGTCTCGAAATATTGAAAGGCGTCGTGAAACACCAGATAGGGAGCCCCGGCGACCGGCTTGAGCGTGGCGCGGATTTCGGTCTCCAGTCCCCGCAAGGCCGCAAGCGTATTTTCGCCGTTTGCCCGGTAGCGGGCGGCGTTCCTGACGTCGGCCCGGCTCAAGGCGACAACCACGGCGTCGACCATGCGGGCAGCGTTGCGCGGATCCAGCCACAGGTGCGCGTCGATATTGTCGTCATCGTCGTGCCCGTGCTTGTCGCCGTCATCATGGGCCGCCTCGGCCCAGGCCCCCGCCTTGCGCGCCGGTAATACCCGAACGCCCTCGGCCTTGCCCAGACGGACGACGCGGACGTCGCCGGCCAGCGCGGAAAGCGGTTTTTCTAGGAACCGTTCGAGTTCGGGGCCGATCCAAAACACCGCCCGCGCCTTGGCGAGCGCCTTCGCATCGGATGGCTTCAACGCATAGGTGTGGGGCGAAAGCCCACCGGCCACCAAAAGCCGGGGTTCGCCGACGCCGGCCATCACCTTCGCCACCAACGAGTGCACCGGGGCGATGCTGGCAACCACGTCCGGACCGGCGGTCGCGGCCGAAACGGTTGCCGGCGGGGCGAAGCAAAGTCCGATGGCGACGATGGCGGCGGCCAGGATCGTGGGGTGCTTGCGGACGATGACGGGCATGGCGGATCCGGTCCAAATTCGAGGTCGGCAGGCGGTGCCGGCCGTTGGTCGGTCCGCCATTCGCCGTAAATATTGATATGTTATAACATTACAGTCAAGCGACTGGCCGATAATTGCCGAAGTCGTGGCCAAGTCTTATCTTCACACCGTCCCCGGGACCGCCGGTTTTATTTTAACCCCTTGAAAAACCTTTAATTCGTGCCGTGAGCGACACGCCTTATCAGCAATTGGAGAAGCGCTTCAAGCGGCTTTCGGCATTGGCCGAAGCGGAGGCGGTGCTGCACTGGGACTTGGCGGCAGTGATGCCGCGCGGCGGCGCCCAGGCCCGCGGCGAGCAACTGGCGGAACTGAAGGCGGTGCGCCACGCCATGCTGACGGCGCCGGATACCGGCGAGCTCCTGGCCGCCGCCGACGCCGTCGACGGGCTCGATGCCTGGCAGCGGGCGAATTTGCGCGAGATGCGCCGGCGCTGGATCAAGGCGACGGCGCTGTCGGAAGACCTGGTGATCGCGCTGTCGAAGGCCGAATCCGCGTGCGAGACCGTGTGGCGGACCGCCCGCCCCGCCGGCGATTTCGCGCTCATCCGGCCGTATCTCGAGGAACTCCTGAACCGAGTGCGCGAGGCGGCCGAGGCGAAGGCGGCAAAGCAGGGCCTCGGTCTGTACGACGCGCTGCTCGACGACTACGAGCCTGACGGCCGCTCCGCCGACATCGACCGCGAGTTCGCCGAGCTCGAGGCATTCCTGCCCGGGTTCCTGGCCGAAGTGCTCGACCGCCAAGCCGCCGCCGGCGCGCCACCGATGCCTGAAGGCCCGTTCCCGCGCGCCACGCAGGAGGCGTTGGGCATTCGCCTGATGGAGGCCCTCGGCTTCGACTTCGATCATGGCCGGCTCGACGTCAGCCTGCACCCGTTCTGCGGCGGCACGCCCGACGACGTGCGTATCACCACCCGCTACGACGAGGATGACTTCACCTCCAGCCTGATGGGAGTGCTGCACGAAACCGGCCATGCGCTCTACGAGCGCGGCCTGCCGAAGGCGTGGCGTGGCCAGCCCGTGGGCGACGCGCTCGGCATGAGCATGCACGAAGGCCAATCGCTGCTGATCGAGATGCAGGTGTGCCGCTCCGAGAAGTTCTTGAACTATGCGGCACCGCTGATGCGCAAAATGTTCGACGGCCGCGGCCCGGCGTGGGAGCCGGGCAACCTCTACCGCGTCTACACTCAGGTAAAGCCCGATTTCATTCGCGTCGATGCTGACGAGGTCACTTACCCGGCCCACGTCATCCTGCGTTACCAGCTGGAAAAGGCGATGGTCGAAGGCAGGATGCAGGTCGCCGATCTGCCCGGGGCGTGGAACGAGGGG
>DASWGT010000253.1:0-19544 GCA_036393575.1 Rhodospirillales bacterium
GACGACCGGCTGGTCGACGATACGGCGGCGCGGTTCGCCCGAATCCGGACCTCCGACGAGGGCCGGGAAGGGGTCAAGGCGTTCCTGGAGAAGCGTAATCCGGCGTGGACGAAAAAATAGGCCGGTAGCGGCTTTTTCCCCGGCGGGGCGCGACTTGCGGGCAGTTCGGGGTCGACCGATTCGGTAGGAATTCCGCGTCGCTATTGCGTTGGTACTCTATAATATGTAGTTGAATTGCTATCCCCGACGAATCGGGGAAACGCGAACGATAAACCCTTTGTGCCCTGTGACCCCGGCGGCTTGCCCCCGATGGAAAAGTTCAACCTCAGCAACGTCAGCGTCCTGATCGTCGACGACTATGCGCCGATGCGCAAAATCCTGCTGAGCCTGTTCCGGGAGCTCGGCATCAACCGCCTCAGCCAGGCGACGGGCGGCCACGAGGCCCTCAAGCTGATTAAGACCGTCGAGCCAGACGTAATCATCCTCGACGCCATCATGGAGCCGATGGACGGCCTCGAATTCACCCGCAAGGTGCGGTCCGGCGAGGCCGGGATCGACCCGTTCGTGCCGATCATCATGGTTTCCGGCCAGACCGAGTTGCGCCACATCATGAAGGCCCGGGATGCTGGCGTCACCGAGTTCCTGGCCAAGCCGATCTCCGCCCGCGCCATGTATTCGCGAATCTGCTCCGTCATCAGTAACCCGCGGCCGTTCATCCGCACGGCGACGTTTTTCGGTCCCGACCGTCGGCGGCGGGCGTTGCCGTATGACGGCGCCGACCGGCGCGGCAAGCTGCATGTCTACGCCAAGGAAGAGCCGCAGGAAGGCATCGGCATCGCAGCGGATACTAGGAAAGCGCCGGTGGTGCCGTTGAAGCAGCCGGGCGACGGCAAACAGTGGAAAGCGCCCGCGAAGCCGGCGGGCAAGACGAAGAAATCCGCGTCATAAGGCTTGCGCCGTGGGCCCGAGGGGACCGCTTCGCCACGGCGCGAGGCGGCCCATTCCATCAGGCCGCGCGATGCTCTAGGGTGGATGCGGCCGGCAACGGCGATGGATGAAGCGGACATGCGGCTGCCCGCAAAAGTCAAAATGGTGGAAGTCGGCCCGCGCGACGGCCTGCAGAACGAGCCGGGCAGCGTGCCGACGACGGCGAAAATCGCTCTGATCAACAAGTTGAGCGCCGCCGGCGCGTGCATGATAGAGGTCGGCAGCTTCGTGTCGCCGAAATGGGTGCCGCAGATGGCCGATACCGCCGACGTGCTGGCCGGCATCACCCGCCGCAAGGGCGTCCGCTACTCGGTGCTGACGCCCAACAAGCAGGGGTTCGACGCCGCCATGAAGGCGAATGCCGGCGAGGTGGCGATCTTCGCCGCCGCCTCGGAAACCTTTTCGCGCAAGAACGTCAACTGCGGTATCGACGAAAGTCTGGAGCGCTTCCGCCCGGTTACCGAGGCGGCGAAGGCCAAGGGCGTGCCGGTGCGCGGCTACGTCAGTTGCGTGCTCGGCTGTCCCTACGAAGGCGCGGTCGAGCCGAAGGCGGTGGCCGGCGTCGCCGGCAAGCTGCTCAAGCTCGGCTGTTACGAGATTTCACTTGGCGACACCATCGGCACCGGCACGCCGGCCAAAGCGCAGGCGATCGTCGACGCGGTCGCCGAGACGGTGCCGGTCGGCAAGCTGGCGGCGCATTTCCACGACACCTACGGCCAAGCGTTGGCCAATATCCTGGCCGTGCTCGAACGCGGCGTCGCGGTCGTCGACAGTTCGGTAGCCGGGCTCGGCGGCTGCCCCTATGCCAAGGGCGCTACCGGCAACGTTGCCTCGGAGGACGTGCTGTACATGCTCGACGGCCTTGGCATCGCCACCGGCGTCGATCTCGACGAATTGGCGGCGGCGGGAAGGTTCATCTGCAACATGCTCGGGCGGCCGACTGCATCGAAGGTGTCGCGGGCGCTCGCGGCAGGGGACGGCCGATGACGCTACACCTGATCAAGCTCAGCGTCGGCGTCGACGACGTCGAACATCTGGCGCGGATCCAGGCGAAGCGGCTGGCAGACGCGCGGCGCCAGGGCGTCGCGCCGGAGCTCAGACACGTCACCCGCAACACCCCCAGACAGGCCGACGCGATCCTCGACGGCGGCTCGATCTATTGGGTGATCAAGGGATTCATCCGGGCGCGCCAGCGCATCGTCGCGATCCGCCGGTTCGACCGTCGCGACGACCGTCCGGCGTGCGCCTTGGTGCTCGATCCCAAACTGGTCAGGACCGAGCTCAGGAACTTCCGTCCGTTCCAGGGCTGGCGCTACCTGGCGGCGGCGAGCGCGCCACCGGACGCGCCGGTGGGACGCGGCGCAACCGGCGAGGTGCCGACGGCGATGGTCGAGGAATTGAAAAATTTGGGCCTCATCTAGGCCGCCGCTGCTCGCGAAAAACGCCAGAGATAACAGTTTGTTAACACCTATTTTCCGGCGCCGTCCCGGGGTCCGACCGATGGCGGGCGCGGGGCCATTTCGACTTGCGAACGTTAGGCAGTTGAATATAGTCTCTGAATCCACCGGGCGGCGGCAACAGAGCCCCCGGTAGAAGCCTATGCGCCAACGGGAGCACGATCGGATGGCCGAAGATAAACTGGAAGTCATCAATCCCCCCAATACGCTGAAGCAAAAAGTGGGGACCGGCGGCCCGGGAGCGGTCGACCTAGATGCCCTGAAGCGGGCGGAAGAAGTCATCGCCGGCATGACCGACAGCTACCTGGAGTGGGTCACCGAGGATCTGAAGAAGATCGAGGCGGCCTACCAGAAGCTGAAGGCGGCGACGGGCGACCGCAAGAAAGAGCTCGACGGCGTGTTCCAGGTCTCCCACGACATCAAGGGCCAGGGTGGCAGCTTCGGCTACGACCTGATGACCGCGATCGGCAACGAGCTGTGCCGGCTGATCGAGCGCATCGACCACGTCGGCCCCGACGAGATGGAAGCCATCAGGATCCACGTCGAGTCGATGAAGCTGGTGATCGGCAACGACATGAAGGGCCAGGGCGGCAAGGCCGGCGAGCAGATGCTGGCCGGCCTACAGAAGGTCTGCGACAAGCTGACGGCGTGAACAGCTGCGGATCATCGCGGCGGCGTGTCCGTTGCTGACGAAGCGAAAAGGGCGGTTTTCCGGAACCGCCCTTGATTATTTCCAGTGATCGGATCGGCGCATCAGCCGAGACTGGCCCGGAATTCCTTGAGCCACGCCAAGTGCGAGTCCAGCGCCCCGATGTCGTGATCCAGCCATTCGACCAGATGGCCGCCGTCGCCGGCATGATGCTGGCGGAGGCTGTCCAGGCGGGCCAGTTCGTTCTCCGCCGCCTCGACCAGGATATCGGCCTGCAGGCGCTGGGCGTCCTTGTCGAGGAAGTGCAGGAAACGGAACTTCAGCGCCACGATCAGCTTGTTCATCTCGCTGGCCTGGGCGCGGATGTTGGCGGTCAACAGCGTCTTCAGTTCCGCCTCGCCATCGGGGGTGATGGCGAGCAGGGCATCATCCTCCATGCCGACGCCGTCCAACGCCTCGACTAGGCCTTCGACCTTCAGCAACTCGACCGACGTCGCCATGACGTCGAGCGACGGCCCGGTGACGTGGCTGATGAAATGGCGGATGGCGTTGGCGAGCGCACTGTATCGCTGCGGCCCGGAGGCCAGCGTACCAAGCGCGCACAGACGCATCGCTTCCTTAGGCGTCAGGGTTTTATCGGCATACATCAAAAAGTCCTTGGCCTTAGAATTGTTTATGATACCGCCGGCGCCGCCGCAAGTCCAACGCCGGCGGCCGGTCGGCAATTCCGTTGCGTACGATCCGGCGCCGCCGGAGCATTGTTTCGCTGCCGTCGGCGGCCGGGCAACGAACGATCGTCAGCGGCTGAGGACGCGGAGCCCCCGGCGCCGAGCGGCGGCGCCCGGCGCTTCGGCGGGTCCGTCCCATATCGGGACCTCGAAGTAGAAGGTGCTGCCGGCGCCAACCTTGGTGTCGAATGTCAGCCGGCCGCCGTGCTTTTCGATGATCGATTTCGAGATGTTGAGGCCGAGACCGGTGCCGCCGACCTTACGGGCGTCCGACGAGTCGGCCTGCGTGAACTTGCCGAAGATGTCCTTGTGGAATTCCTTGGCGATGCCGGGCCCGCGATCGGACACCGAGACCCTTCCGACTGCGCCCAAACGGGCGCAAGCGATCTCGACCTTGCCGCCGCGCGGTGAGAACTTGGCGGCATTGGAGAGCAGGTTCGCCAGCACCTGGGTCAGGCGGTCGGCGTCGCCGCGGACGACGATGCCGGGGGCGGCATCGGCGACGACGAAGTCGACGTCGAATGCCTCGGCATAGCCGCGGTTCGCCTCGATACCATGTTCAACCAAGGTCTTCAGGTCCACCGATCCGAACCGGAATTCCATCCTGCCCGACTCGATTTTCTCCATGTCGAGGATGTCGTTGACGAGGTTGATCAGCCGCGCGGTGTTCATTTCGGCCATCTCGACCAAGGCGCGGGCCTTCTTGGGCAGCTTGCCGACGACGTTGCCGGCGAGCAGGCCGAGCGAGCCGCGGATCGACGTCAACGGCGTGCGCAGTTCGTGGCTGACGGTGGAGACGAATTCGCCCTTCAAGCGCTCCATCTCCTTGCGTTCGGTGATGTCGCGGACGATGCCAACGAACAGGCGCTCATTGACGAACGACACCTCGTTGACGGCGACCTCCATCGGGAAGCGGCGGCCGTTGCGGCGGCGACCCTCGACCTCGCGCACCGCGCCCATGAACCTGGGGATGCCGGTGGTCAGATAGTTGGCGAGATAGCGGTCGTGGCTGCTGCGGTGGGGTTCCGGCATCAAGGTGCTGACGTTATGGCCGACCAGCTCGAGTTCGTCGTAGCCGAAAATCCGTGCCGCCGCCGCGTTGACCGAAAGAATCACCCCGGAGGTGTCGATGGTGACGATGCCGTCGATGATGTTGTCAACGACGGAACGCAACCGCGCTTCGCTGTCGCGAAGGGCCTGCTCGGACCGCTTCAGGTCGCTTACGTCGTATAGATAGGTCAGGTGCGCCTGCCGGCCCTCGAATTCGGTCAGCGTCGAGGTCAGGATGACGAAATAATGAGTTCCGTCCGGTTTCAACAGCTCGACCGGCGTCGGCGACGTGACTCCAGTACGGTAGAGCTCGTTCTTCAACCGCACGCGCAACGCCGGGTCGGCGTAGTAATCGCCGGCGTTCGAGGCCAACAACTGCTCCAGGGTGACGCCCTGGATCTCGAGCGCGCGTTCGTTGGCGAACAGGTGCTTGCCGTCGCGGGTGACGATCAGCACGCCGACCGGACTCGCCTCCAGCATCTGGCGGGTCAGCTTTTCGCGGGCGCGAAGCGCGGTTTCCGCGTCCTTGAGCTCGGTGATGTCGGTTTCGGTGACAGCGATACCCCCGTCGGGCATCCGCGCCTCGTTGATGAGGTACCAAGTGCCGTCGTTGAGTTCGCGGAGGATCGGCCCCCGCGGATTGCGGTGGTGGCGCATCCGGTTGCGCAGGAACGCGTCCTCGCGGCCGATGGCTTCGACGACCTTTCCACGCTCGACGTTGGCTCGGATCAACTCCTCGAAACGGACGCCGGGCTTGATGACGTCCCCCAGGCCCGGATGCAGGCGCAGGTATTCGTCGTTGTAGATAATCAGGCGGTCGTCGGCATCGAACAGGGCGAAACCCTCCTGCATGTTCGATATCGCGCTCCGGAACCGCCGCTCGCTTTGTTCGGCGTCGCGGTATATGGCGAGTGCGTTGCCGATGAGGCCGGTCAAAACACAGGCATAGCTAGCGATCTTGAGCAGGTGGGCGACATCGAACTCATAATCGAAAAGCCGGCCCGACCGTGACATGAATAACGCCTGGCCGACGACGCTGACGATCAAGAAGAGCACCATGCAGTGCTCGAACAGATCGCGCCGCCACAAACCCTTCCTGACGTATCCGATCAGCGCTGCCATGAAGAACAGGGCCGGCCCGAACTCCTCCGGGCGGTGGAAATAGAACTGCGAGAAATGGGCCGGCGACAACGACGCCACGGCGAATACGAGAACAAACGCGACGATAACGACGGCGGTGCCCAGATAGACCGCCGTGTCGCCGGTCCGTGGCGCTTCGTCGAGGCGCCGGCCGCGAAGCGACGCGAGCCAACTCAGGACAATCAGAATCGAGAGGAAATAGCGCGACGCGCTCCAGCTCCACGGCGCCAGCGACGCCATCGCCGAAGGCATATAGGCCTGGACGGCCTCTGACGTCACCATCGCGTGATAGCCGTCCAGGAACGCCGTGCCGAGGAACCCGCAGCCGAGGAACAGGAAGCTGTTTTCCCGTTTGCTGTAGAAACGCGCTAACGCCATGGCGCCGATGATGCCAGCCAGCACCGTGGCGATGATTTCCAAGTTAGTGTGAAGTCCGGCGCCACCTTGCCAGCCGCGGTCGGCGAAAGCGGCAAAAACCACTGTCAAGCCGATGCCGGTCGCCCAGTAGGCTGCGGCCCGGCGTACAGCGATTGCGTGCGGGCGTTCGCTCATGGCGGCCCGTCGCTCGGCGGCGAAGACGCAGGGACCGCCGACGGCAATGACCGGATCGTCGCCCAGGCCCGGGATGACCGTCGTGGTCGGTGGTTCAGGTTGCGGGTTTTAGTCCGAGGTCGGACCATACCTGCTTCATCGCCGCAACTAGGTGATCGATGTCGGCGTCCGTGTGCAGCGGCATCGGCGTGAATCGCAACCGCTCGGTGCCGCGCTCGACCGTCGGGTAGTTGATCGGCTGCACGTAGATTCCATGGTCTTCCAATAGAATGTCGGAAGCCCGTTTGCACAACACCGGATCACCGATCGGCACCGGCACGATGTGGGTTGTCGACGGCATCACTGGGATTGCCGCCTCGGCGAAGCGCCGCTTCAAGGTCGCCGCGCGCTCCTGGTGACGCCGGCGGACTTCGTCGTGCAGCTTCAGGTAGCGAACGGCGGCCAGCGCTGCGGCGGCGACGCCCGGCGGCATGGCGGTCGAGAAGATGAACCCGGTGCCGTAGGAACGCACGAAGTCGCACAACGCCGCCGAGCCGGCGATGTAGCCGCCGACGACGCCGAATGCTTTGGCGAGCGTGCCTTGGATCACCGTCATCCTATCCATCACGCCTTCGCGCTCGGCGACGCCGCCGCCTCGACGGCCGTAAAGCCCGACCGCGTGCACCTCGTCGATGAAGGTCATGGCGCCGTAACGGTCGGCGATGTCGCAGTATTCTTTGATCGGCGATACGTCGCCGTCCATCGAGTACACGGATTCGAAGGCGATCAGTTTGGGCCGCCCGATCGGATATTCCCCGAGCAGCCGCTCAAGATCCTCCGTGTTGTTGTGCTTGAACACCCGCTTCTCAGCGCGCGAATGGACGATGCCCTCGATCATCGAATTGTGGTTCTTGGCGTCCGACAGGATCACGCAATCCGGGAGCATGCGGCCGATGGTGCTGAGCGCCGTGAGGTTGGCCGTCCAGCCGGAGCCGAACACCAGCGCGGCTTCCTTGCCATGCAGGTCGGCGAGTTCCTGCTCCAGCAGCACGTGGTAATGGTTGGTGCCTGAGATGTTGCGGGTGCCGCCGGCGCCGGCGCCGCATTTGTCGATCGCCGCGTGCATAGCGGCCAGCACATCGGGGTGCTGACCCATCCCCAAATAGTCGTTCGAACACCACACGGTGACCTCGCGGACGGTGCCGGCGCGGTGGTTGAGGGCGCGCGGGAAATCGCCGGCGCAGCGCTCGAGGTCGGCGAAAATGCGGTACCGGCCCTCGCGTTTCAGGGTGTCGATCTTGCCGGCGAAAAAGGCCTCGTAATCCATGGCTTCCTGGCCTGGATCGTCGATGCGCCGGAGACGGGATTTGGCCCCTCGATTCATGGTCTCACTATACACCGCGAAATCCGGTCGTTTCGACCGTTTTAATGGCGATATCACTGCTTCCGCCTCCCGTGTTGCCGGTTGAGAATTCTCGCAAAAGCCCGCCTTCCTTAGGCTTTCACGGCCCGACCCTAGACAGCGACGGGGATAGCGCGCATTGACCAAGGTTAAATCGGGGCTTTTGCCGCCGGGCGGCGGTAGGCCCGGCAAGCGGCCGCCGCTCAGCCGGCCTTGAGGCCGTTTCCCTCGACCCAGGCCCAGGTGGCGGCCAGCGCCCGCTCCAGGCAGCCCAGCATCTCGTCGATTTCGGCCTCGTCGATGATCAGTGGCGGGCAGATGCCGATGACGTCGATCATGTTGCGGATCAGCAAGCCCTCGTCGCGCGCCCGGTCGTGCAGGTAGGCGCCGACGCCGGCCTTCGGGTCAAACGGCGCCTTGGTTTTCTTGTCCTTGACCAACTCGAGGGCGCCGATCAATCCGACGCCGCGCACCTCGCCGACCAGCGGGTGACTGGCAAAACGGCGGAGCCCATCCTGCAGGCGTGGGGCAACGCGCCGCACGTGGCCGAGGACGTTGCGCTCCTGGTAGATGTTGAGCGTTTCGAGGGCGACCGCGGCGGCGACCGGGTGCCCGGCGTAGGTGGAGCCGTGGCCGAACAGGCCGAGCTTCTCGCTCTCCTTGACCATTGCCTGGAAGATCGACTCGGAGATCATCAGCGCCGCGATCGGCACATAGGCCGACGACAGCGCCTTGGCACAGGCGATCATGTCGGGCTTCAGGTTAAAAGTTTGGCTGCCCCACAGGTTGCCGGTGCGGCAGAAGCCGCAGATCACCTCGTCGGCAACCAGCAGCACGTCATACTTCCTCAGCACCGCCTGAATTTTCTCGAAATAAGTCTTCGGCGGCACAATGACGCCGCCGGCGCCCATCACCGGCTCGGCGAAGAAAGCGGCGATGGTGTCCGGGCCTTCGGTGACGATCATCTTCTCGAGATTGTCCGCCAGACGACTCGCAAACCGCTCCTCGCTCTCGCCCGGCTGGGCGAACCGGTAATGGTGCGGGCAGTCGGCATGCAGGATGCGCGCGATCGGCAGGTCGAAATCGTTATGGAGGTGAGGCAGGCCGGTGAGGCTGGCGGTGGCGATGGTGACGCCGTGATAGGCGCGGACGCGCGAGATGATTTTCTTCTTCTGCGGCCGGCCGAGGGCGTTGTTGTAGTACCAGATCAGCTTGATCGCTAGGTCGTTGGCTTCCGAGCCGGAGTTTGCGAACAGCACCTTCGATATCGGCACCGGGGCAATGCCGATAAGCTTCTCCGCAAGGTCGATGGTAACGTCGGCGGTGCGGTGCGAGAATCCCTGGTAATAGGGGAGTTTTTTGAGCGCTCGCGTCGCCGCATCGACCAGCCGCGGCTCGTCGAAGCCGAGCGCCGTGCACCACAGCCCGGCCAGGCCCTCGATGTAGGTGTTGCCGGCGTCGTCGGTGACCCGCACGCCCTTGCCGCCGGTGATGATCAGCGGGCCTTTTTCCAAGTGCTTCTTGAGGTTGGTGTAACCGTGCACCTGATAGGCGATGTCGCGGCTGGCTGCGGAATTCCCTGGTCTGGCCATGGTCGGTCCTTTTTATCGGTCTAAAGCGGCGGTTGGAGGCGTTCTTTTGACATAGGACGCGTGGGTCTACAATTTCTATCTTCTTCTATCTTCGGAGAGCGGAAGCGGTGACGACGAGCAAACACCTCAGCAACGGCAACCATACCCGAGACTCCGCCGAGACGGCGGCGCGTCTGCTCGCAGTGGTGCGCGAGGTGGCGGCCGAGTTGCATCCGCACCTGGCCGATGCGCCGGTCGGCCTCGACAGCGTACTCGACAAGGAGCTCGGCTTCGACAGCCTCGGCCGGGTCGAGCTGCTGGTGCGCATAGAGCGTGCGTTCGCGGTCACCCTGCCGGAACAGGTATTCGCCACCGTCGACACACCGCGCGACCTGCTACGGGCGGTGACGGCAGCCCGCGGCGCCGCCGCGCCCGCGGCCGCGACGATCGCGCGGCCGGCCGCGGACAGCCGGCGCGAACGCCCCGCGTCGGCGCCTGCCACGTCGATACCGCTGTCCGCTGGCACCCTCACCGAGGTGCTGGACTGGCACGTGCGGATCAATCCCGACCGCCCCCACATTCGACTTTACAGTGACGGCGGCGACGGCGACGTCATTACCTTCCGCGACCTCAAGGAAGGCGCCGAGGGGGTAGCGCGCGGCTTGCAACAAGGCAACTTCCGGCCCGGCCAGTCGGTGGTCATCATGCTGCCGACGGGTCGCGACTATTTCTTCACCTTCTTCGGCATCCTGCTCGCCGGCGGCGTGCCGGTGCCGATCTATCCGCCGGCGCGGCCGACCCAGATCGAGGACCACCTCAACCGCCACGCCGGCATCGTCGCCAACTGCCAGGGCCGGATGTTGATCACCGTGCCGGAGGCGAAGCGCCTCGGCGGGTTCTTGAGGGCGCGGACGGAAACGCTCCGAGAGGTGGTAACGGTTGGGGAATTGACGGCGCGCCAAGGCGCGTTCACTCCGCCCAAGGTGCGGCCCGCCGACACTGCGTTCCTGCAGTACACCTCGGGCAGCACCGGCAACCCGAAGGGCGTGGTGCTGACCCACGCCAACCTGCTGGCCAACATCCGGGCCATGGGCGACGCGCTGGACTTGCAGAACGACGAGGTGTTCGTCAGCTGGCTGCCGCTCTACCACGACATGGGCCTGATCGGGGCGTGGCTCGGCAACCTGCACTACGCGATCCCGCTGGTGATCATGTCGCCGCTGGCGTTCCTGTCGCGCCCGCAACGGTGGCTTTGGGCGATCCATCGCCATCGCGGCACCTTCTCGGCGGCCCCCAACTTCGCCTACGAGTTCTGCCTGCGCCGCGTGGCCGACGCCGACATCGAGGGCCTGGACCTGAGCACGTGGCGACGCGCGTTCAACGGCGCCGAGACGGTCAACCCGGAGACGCTGACGCGCTTCGCCGACCGCTTCCGACCGTACGGCTTCCGCGCCGAGGCGATGATGCCGGTATACGGTCTCGCCGAGTGCTCGGTCGGCCTGGCATTCCCACCGATGGGACGCGGCCCGCTGGTCGACCGGGTGAAGCGCGAGGTGTTCATGAACTCGGGCCTGGCCAAGCCGGCCGACGCGGACGACGCCCACGCCCTCGCCTTCGTCGCCTGCGGCCGGCCGCTGCGCGGCCATCAGATCCGCGTCGTCGATGGCGCCGGCCGCGAGCTGCCGGAACGCCAGGAAGGCCGGCTGCAGTTCCGTGGGCCGTCGACCACCAGCGGCTATTTCCGCAATCCCCAGGCTACGGCCGAGCTGTTCGACGGCGAGTGGCTGGACTCCGGCGATCTTGCTTACATCGCCGGCGGCGACGTGCACATCACCGGCCGCTCGAAGGACATCATCATCCGTGCCGGCCGCAACATCTATCCGGCGGAATTCGAGGACGCCGTCGGCGATCTCGACGGCCTGCGCAAGGGCGCGGTAGCGGTGTTCGGCAGCGCCGATCCGGAATCGGGGACCGAGCGGCTGGTGGTGCTGGCCGAGACCCGCATGCGGCAGCCGGAGCACCTGGAACGGCTGCGCGCCGAAATCAACGCCCTCGCCGTCGATCTGGTGGGCGCGCCGCCCGACGACGTGGTGCTGGCGCCGCCGCGCACCGTACTCAAGACGTCGAGCGGCAAAGTTCGCCGCGCCGCCTGTCGCGAGCTTTACGAGCGCGGGCTGATCGGAAAGCCGCAAAGCGCCGTCTGGCTGCAGGTGGCGCGGATGGCACTGGCCGCCATCGTCCCGCAGGCGCTGCGCGCGCTGCGCGGCGCCGGCGCGGCATTGTTCGCCGCCTATGCATGGGGCGTGATCGCGGTGATCGCAACGACGCTGTGGTGCCTCGCCCCAGTGGTGCCGTCGCTCAGGTGGCGGTGGGCCTTGTTCGGCGCCGGCGCGCGGTTGCTGATGCGGCTGACCGGGACGCGGTTCACGGTCGAGGGCGCCGACAACCTGCCGCCGCCCGGCAAGGCGGCGGTGTTCGTCTCCAACCACGCCAGCTACCTGGATTTCATGGCGCTCGGCGCCGCGCTGCCGCGGCCGGTCGGCTTCGTTTCCAAGACCGAGCTCAGGAACAATTTCTTCGTGCGCGTCATCCTCGACCGCATGGAGGCGGAATACGTCGAGCGGTTCGACCGCCAAAAGGGGCTCGAGGACGCCAATCGGGTATCGCGCCGCGTCCGCGAGGGCCGCTCGCCACTGTTCTTCGCCGAAGGCACGCTGACGCGGATGCCCGGGCTGCTGCCGTTCCACATGGGCGCCTTCGTCACCGCGGTGGAGGCGGAGGCGCCGGTGGTGCCGGTGGCGATCCGCGGCACCCGCTCGATGCTGCGCGACGGCTCGTGGTTCCCGCGCCCGGGCGCTATCACCGTGGTCGTCGGCAAACCGGTCGCGCCGCCGGCGGCGGAAGGCGAGGCCGGAGCCAGCACCTGGTCGCGGGCGGTGCGGCTGCGCGATGCGGTGCGTGCCGCGATCCTCGCCCATGTCGGTGAGCCGGACCTCGGCCGCGAGGAGCTGCCGATGGTGCGCCCGGAGAAGCCACCTGGGGATAAATCATCCTCATTGTAAGTCATTGTTATTAAAAGATAAAAATAAATCATCCCCAGATATGACCCGGTAATTCACGGGTTTCCCACAGCCATTCATCGAAAGCCGCTGGGCCCGCCGTGTGGCGCCGCGTACGACCCGGGCGCGCCGCAACGGCTTGATCGCGGTCATGGGCCGATCGGCGGAATGGCGCTCAAATGGCCATGCTGGATCGCCGGCAAAGGAGGCTAGCCATGACCTACAAGGACATCCTCGTTCACGTCGACACCCTCGAGCCGTGCAAGGCGCGCCTGGCCGCGGCGATCAACCTGGCCAAGGCGTTCGACGCCCGGCTGACCGGATTGTTCGTCCGCGCCACGCCCTACATTCCGCAATATGCGGAGGCGCAGATCAGCCCCGAGATCCTGGAAGCCCAGGCGAGGGATCTAAAACGCATCGCGGCCGAGGCCGGCAAGACGTTCAAAGCCGCCACCGAATCGTCTGGCGTCAAGACCGAGTGGCGCTCGATCGAGGGCGACTCGTTGGACGTGATCAGCCTGCAGGCGCGCTATTTCGACCTGGTCGTGGTCGGGCAGGGCAATCCCGAGGACATTCTGTTGCCCGGCGACCGTAACATGCCCGACGACGTGATCATGACCTGCGGCCGGCCGACCCTGGTGGTGCCGTACGTCGGCAAGTACCCGGTGATCGGCCGCAACGTGATGATCGCCTGGGACGCCAGCGCCACCGCCACCCGCGCCGTCCACGACGCGATGCCGTTCCTGAAGGCGGCGAAGGCGGTCACCGTCATGGTCGTCAACCCGATGACCACGACGCGCGGCATCGGCGACCTGCCGGGCGCCGACATGGCGGCGCACCTGGCCCGCCACGGCGTCAAGGCCGAAGCCGACCATGTGCAGTGCGACCTCGAGGCCGGCGAGATGCTGCTGTCGCGCGCCGCCGACAAGGGCGCCGACCTGATCGTCATGGGCGCCTACGGCCATGCACGCTGGCGCGAAATCGTACTGGGCGGCGTCACCGACCACATCCTGAACCACATGACGGTGCCGGTGCTGATGTCGCACTAGACCGCGGACGGTCCGTTCACTAATTCGCGGCGGATTTACTCGCCGTGGTGTAGGTGCCGCCGCCGCCGTCGCGGCGGAACCGGCTGCGGGTCGGGAAGGTGCGCTTGATGGCCGCGAATTCCTGGGCGTGCGGCGGCGTCGCCGCACCCGCCTTGCCCCTAGCCGCAGTCTCGATCTTGTCGATGCGTTCCCTGGTCCCCGGATGGGTCGAGAACAAGGACGTCGTGCCCTCGGTGTTGGGCGGCGTCACCTGCAGCAGCGTCTTGAAGAAATTCGCCGCTTTCGCCGGGTCGTGGCCGGTTTGCCCGAATACGTTCAGGATATGGCGATCGGCTTCGTCCTCGTACTCGCGGGAATAGCCGGTCTGCACCATGCCCATGACGACGCCGCTCATCAGGCTGACCAGGTTGTTGTCGAGACCGCCCGAATCCTTGAGCGCTGCCGCCAGCGCTCCCTTCGCGACTTCCGAGAAGCCGGCGCTGAAGCGCTCGGTCTTCATCATGCCGAGGCCGTGGGCCAACTCGGCGTGCCCGACCTCGTGGCTGATTACGGCGGCGAGCTCGGCCTCGTCCGCGGCGTAGCGGAGCAATCCCTTGTTAAGGGCCAGCTTGCCGCCCGGCAACGCCCAGGCGTTGATGGTGTTGTCGTCGATGATGGTGATCTCCCACGGCAGACTCGGCCGCTTGGTGGTCTTCAACAGGTCCTCGGCGAAGCGCTGGGTGGCAGTTTGCACGCGGCGATTGGCATAGGCGCCGCCGTTGCGGTCGATCAGCTTGCCGTATAACTGGTTGCCGAGCAGGATTTCGTCCTTCTCGCCGAGGGTCACGGCCCCGAACATGTCGAATATCTTGTTGAGGTCGATCATCGGCGTCGAGGACTTGTCGCCGCCGCCGCCGAAGCTGAAGCTGAACTGCGCCAGCGCCGGCGCGGCCACGGCGGCGGCCGCGGCGCCGGCCAGCCCGGCAACGACGCGACGCCGGGTGGTCATTGCCGCTTTCGAGCGAACGCCGGGGCGATCGGTGGTCATGGTTACATCCTCCATCGCTACTTGGTCTTCGAAACGAAGCTGCCGTCCCAATCGTCGGCGGGCGGCGCGGCCTGGTAGTGGATGCAGCGATCAACATATACCTTTGCCGCTTCGTCATCCACCGCCAGCCGCTCGAACGCCGCCTTGGCGGTCGCGAATCGGCGCTTGCCATAGAGCTCGAGGGCGGTCTCGAACTCGGCGATCCTGGCCAACTGATCGGCGCTGAGGCGGTCGCGGTAGCCGACCACCTCGAACACCTCGATCGGCTGCGACTTGCCCTTCACTACCAGCTTGTCGATGCGGCGCAGCGCGAACGCGCCGTCGAGGCCGCGGGCGGTTTCGGCGCTGACGATGATGCGGGTACCGTAAAACTTGTTGGCGCTTTCCAGGCGCGCCGCCAAGTTGGTGGTGTCGCCGGTGGCGGTATAATTGAGCCGGCTCGCCGAGCCGGTGTTGCCGACCACCGCCGGACCGGTGTTGATGCCGAACCGGGTGCCGATACCTGCGAGGCCGTATTCTCCCTGCACCACGTCGCGGTTGAAGTCGTCGAGGGCGGCCAGCGCCTCCAAGGCCGCCGCCACCGCATGGCGCTCGGCGGCGTGGTCGCTGGCTGGCGCTCCCCACAGGCCCATGATGGCGTCGCCCATGAAGCTGACGACGTAGCCCTGGTGGCGTTCGACGACCCCGGTCAGCACGGTGAAATAGCGATTGAGGACGTCGACCAGTTGCTCCGGTTTGCTACGCAGGCCTTCCGACAATGTCGTGTAGCCGGCGATGTCGGTGAACATGATGGTCACCCGCCGGCTTTCGCCGCCGAGCCGGAGGCTTTCCTCGCCTTCGGCCAGGCGCTCGACCAGGGTCGGCGCCAGATAGCGGCCGAAGGCGTGCTTGATCCGCCGCTTGATGCGGTCCTCGACCACGAAGCGGTAGGCATAGACGGCCGCGAACACGAACGCCGCCTGCACGGCGAGGGCGATGATCGGCGCCACCATGCCATGACGGAACGCGGCCGCCGCGATGCCGCCCTCGACGGCGAGCACACCGACGCCGGCCAACACGCCCGCCGCCGGCGCCAGCACGAAGAACAACAGCGACAGTATGGCGGCGCTGGCGGCGGTGACGGCGAAGGTGGCTGCGCGATCGAGCATGACCAGCGCGTCGCCCCTGATCAAGGTGTTGACCGCGGCGGCATGGATCAACGCTCCGGGTATCGACTGCCGCGCCACCAGCTGACCGAAACGCTCGGGATCGAACGCGATCCGGCAGCGCTCCGGCGGACGCGAACCGGCGCCGGCGTTGGCGAAGCGCTTAGCCGGAAAGCGCCGGTCCTCGACGTCGAGAGCGGAGCCGACGATCACCACCTTGCCGGCGAAATGGCGGCGGAAGTAGTCGGCGCCGCCACCCTCGACGCAGGCGTGAAGGTCGGCGAGGCTGTAGGTCGGGATGTCGTCGGCGCCGGTGTTGTAGTTGATCAGGAACTCGCCGCCGACTCTGGCCCCGGCGCGGACCGCCAGCTCGGCCGCGAACGAGCGGATGCGGCCGCCGGCTTCGTCGGCGAAGCCTGAGGGGTGGCGCCGCACCACGTTGTCGGTATCGAGCAATAGATTAAGCGACCGGATGTGGTCCGGGCCGCCGGCGGCGATCTGCTGTCCCTTGTAGGGAACGATCGACTGCTGCGACAGCCGCACCTCGCCGAGCACCAGCCGCCCCGCCCGACCGGCCTTATAGAGCGCCTGCAGCAGCGGCTTGTCGTAACCGGGCAGCAGGCCCGGCTTGTCGAGGCTGGTCGGATAGATGAGGTCGAGGCCGACGACGCGAGCGCCGGCGTCGTCGATGGCGGCCAGCACCTTCGCCAGCATCGGCGTCCACGCCACCCTGGGCGTCTCCGAGAACGGCGGCGTCCGATAAGTCTCCTCGTCGATGGCGACGACGACCGCCGGCGACGCGGCGGGAGGATACAGCGGCCCGTGCAGCCAGTGGCGGACCGGCAGCAGGTAGTCGATGCCGAGGCGGTGGATGCCGTCGGACCACGGCCCGGCGGCGGCGACGCCGAGGACGAGGCCGTTCGCCAACGCTAAAGCCCAGCGGCGGCGCCAGGTCCGTCGTTGCGGGCCTTTATCGTCGCTGGTCGGGATCGGGGCCTGTGCCAACGCGCGCCGGCAGTCGCGTCAACGCCCGAGCAGGACGACCCGGGCCATCACCGTGTCCGGCACGTCGAGCTCGGGATCGACGGAGAACATGGCGACGATGGTCGGCGCGCCCGGCGGCGATACCTGGATCTGATAGGGGACGCCGATCTTGAGCTTGGGCGCATCCGCCGGATAGGCGAAGTGGCCGCCCTGGACCTGGCCCTGCCAAACGAGCTTCGGCGGCTCGGCGTCCATGTCCAGAACCTTGAGCGACGCGGCACCGGCCGCCGCCCGCCATTTGAACACCGGCTGCGGCGTCTTCACCGTGAATTCGGCCCAATCCTGGCCGGCGAACGGGGTGACGCGGCTGACCGTGGCGCCGGCCTCGCCGGTCTCGGCGGTGACCACCATCCGCGCCCGCTGGCACGGGAACTTGCGGGCGCTGACCCGGCCGCCGGCGACGTCGCTGGCGCCCTTGCCCACGGTGACCCGGCCGCCGGTGATGGTCTCGCTTAGGCAGGTATCGAAGTAGGACAGCGCCAGCTTGCCGCCGGATCCGAGCTCGATCACCTTGCCGGGATAGACGTAGTCCATGAACCCGACGCCGGCGTTGGCGGCGTTCTCCACCGCCTCGACCAGCGCCACGGCGACTTTCTCGTCGGCGCTCGCCCGCATGGCGCCGCCGGCGACGATAGCGGACAACAAAACCGAAAAGACGAAAAACCGCGCGGAAATTCTCATGATCTCACCTGCCAAGCCGCCTTCGGCGTCCGGTTAGATCCCCGCGACAGTATACAGCAACGAGGGCGGAATGGGTTAACCGGCGGTATCATTTATCGACGCGTGAAACAGCGATCACTGGTAACATACGAATGTTGTGCACCACCGACAAAGGCGAACGACTTGAATATTCAGGACGCCCATAGCTAAAGAAGATTACGGCACATGTTCCGGCAGACTTGCTGCGGCGGGCGCGGCTGGCGACCGGGAAGGGGACAACCGAGACCGTCCGCCTCGGTCTCGACCTGCTGGCCTCGGCGAAAGCCGCCAAGGACATTCGCCGGCTAAGGGGGAAGGTGCGGATGGAGCTCGACTTAGCGGAACTGCGCCGGGATCGCCGGTGATTGCCGTCGACACCGGCACCCTGATCGCCCATCTCGTAGGCGAAGCACTGCGGCCTGCCCCTCGCATGATCCGCGCTGAGGACATGCGACGGCCGCGGACCTCCGGGCGGCGTCACCGCGGCCGCTCGATGGCGCGCGGGTCGAGGGCGTCCTGCAGGCCGTCGCCGAGGAAGTTGAAGGCGATGACGGTGACGAAGATCAGGAACCCGGGATAGAAGCCGAGCAGCGGCCTGTCCAAAATGAAATCCTGGGCGTTGGTAAGCAGGTTGCCCCAGCTGGCGATCGGCGGCTGCACGCCGAGGCCGAGGAAGCTCAGCACCGATTCCAGAAGGATCACGTGACCGACCGACAACGTGGTGGCGACGATGATCGGCGATGCCAGGTTGGGCATGATGTGCACGCTCATGATGCGGAACGCGGTGGCGCCCTGCGCCTCGGCGGCGCGCACGAACGGCCGCTCGCGCAAGCTCAACGCCGTGCCGCGCACCAGCCGGGCGACCGTGGTCCAGCCGACCAGGGCGACGATGGCGACGATGCGGTAGAGGCTTACGTGCTCGGAGGCGACCACGCCCGCCGGCACGCCGACTTTATTGAGGTCGATCGCCGCCAGCACGATCAGCAGCGGCAGCAGCGGCAGCGCAATGACGCCGTCGGTGAAGCGCATCAGGAAGGCGTCGAGCCGGCCGCCGTGGTAGCCGGCGAGCAGTCCGACGACAGTGCCGAAGCATGCCGCGGCGACCGCCGCCGTTAGGCCGACGAACAGCGACACCCGCCCGCCATAAAGGAGTCGCACCAATATGTCGCGGCCGAGCTCGTCGGTGCCGAGCGGGTGCGCCGCCGACGGCGGCTGGAAACGGCTCAACAGATCGACGCTCATGCCGGCGCCGCCGAGCTCAGCCTCGATCAACGGCACCGACAACGCCGCCACCGCCATCACTGCCAGCACAACGCCGCTGGCGACCGCCATGCGGTGGCGCAGGAACCGCCGCCACAGCAGCCGCCACGGGCTTTCGCCGACACGGACGGGGGTGGGGGCGGGCAACGGCTGTGTCATCGCTCCACCTCGCGGAACGAGATGCGCGGGTCCAGCCACACGTAGGCGACGTCGGCGAGGAAGTTGCCGACCAGAGTCAGCAGCGTCGCCAGCAATAGCGCGACCAGCGCCAGGTTGAAGTCGTTGCCCATCACCGAGTCGTAGATCAGGCGCCCCATGCCCGGCCACGAGAAGATGGTCTCGGTGATCAGCGCGCCCGAGAACAGGTTGCCGAAGTCGAGGGCGATGATGGTGACCACCGGGATCAGCGCGTTGCGGAGCGCGTGGTGCAGCACCACCCGGGTTTCGCCGGCGCCGATGGCGCGGGCGGTGCGGATGTAGTCCTGGCGCAGGGTCTCGATCATCGCCGCGCGCATGTAGCGGGCGTGGCCGCCGACGCTGGCGATGGTCAGCGTCGCCACCGGCAGCACCAGGTATTTCAGGTTTTCCCAGACGCCGCCCTTGCTGAGCTCGCCGGTGCCGCCGGCCGGCAGCACGCCGAGCAGCACCGCGAACACCACGATCAGCATCAACCCGAGCCAGAACGACGGCACCGAGATGCCGGCGAAGGCGAGGGCGTTGACGGCGTAGTCGAGCTTCGAATAGGG
>DASWGT010000254.1:0-5340 GCA_036393575.1 Rhodospirillales bacterium
TTGGAATAGAACGTCCGGCCGTTCCGCGTACGCCGCGCAGCCGAGCCGCCAAGGCCATGACACGCATTATCATTTTGTTGCTCGTCGCCGTTGTCGCCGGCGGCGTTGCCATGGAGACCAGCGCGCCGGCAGTGGCGCAGACGCCCACCGAGCCGGTGCCGTCGGCGCAGCCGGTCCCGTCGCCGCCGAAGCGGCCGGCGCCGCCGTCGAAGCCGTCGCCCGGCTGCACCTGGCTCGGCGTCCGGACGGTGCAGGCGTTGATGCGCGACGACCTGGTCGCCGCCGGCGACTTCCAGCGGCTTTATCAATCGTTCGGTTGTCCGCCGCAGCAACTTCGCATCACCCTCGACTGCGTTGTCAAATTCGGCACGCCGATCTCCCCCGGCCAGGTGCAGGAGCTGGTCAACGCCTGCTGGGATCGCCCGACACAACCGGTAATACCGGCGCCTGGCCCGCAAAGGTTGGACAAGCCGCAACCAGAAAAGCCGAAAACGGACAAGAAATAATCGGGCGGCGGCCGAGACGGCGCGCACGCCCGGACTCCAAATCCCATGATGAACCGGCCATGAAGAATATCCTGATTGCGGCGCTGATCGGCGCCATGTTGAATGCGCTCGGGTGGTTCCTGGCCCGCGAGACCACGGAGCCGCCGTCCGCCCGCGACGCCATCGGCTCGGTGTCCTATACCCCGGGCCCGCCCGAATACGTCCGCCGCCCGGCGACGCCAGAGATCCTGGCGCGGATCGATCGCGACATGGCGCGGATCTCCACCATTACCTCCGGTGTGCGGCTGTATTCGTCCGACGGCCTGACCGCCGAAATCCCCGCCATCGCCAAGCAACACGGCCTCTCGGTGGTCGCCGGCGCCTGGGTCAGCAGGAACGTTCAGGCGACCGAGCGCGAGCTGCAGGCGGCGATCACGCTCGTCAACCGGAATCAGAACGTGCGCGCTATCATCGTCGGCAACGAGACGATACTGCGCAAAGAGCTTGAGGCGGCGCAGCTGATCGAGCAATTGCGCAAGGTGCGCCGCCGCGTGCGCGTGCCAGTGAGCACCGGCGAGACCTGGGACCTGTGGCTCAAGCATCCGGAACTGGTGCGCGAGGTCGACTTCATCGCCGCCCACATCCTTCCCTACTGGGAAGGCATCCCCGATCACCAGGCGTTGGAGTACGCACTCGGGCGCTACGAGGCGCTGCGCGCCGCCTATCCCGGCAAGCGGGTGGTGATCGCCGAGTTCGGCTGGCCGAGCCGCGGCTACAATATCAAGGCAGCGAGTCCCGGTCCCACCCGCCAAGCGACGCTGATCCGTGAGTTCGTCAACGCCGCCGGCGAGCGCGACATTTCCGTCAACATCATCGAGGCCTTCGACCAGCCGTGGAAAACCCGGGAAGGCAGCGTCGGCGCCTACTGGGGCCTGTTCGACGCCACAGGTAAGCTGAAATTCCCGCTCGAAGGCAAGGTTCGCGAGGTCCGCTTTTACCATCGTCTGATCAGCGCCATCGCCATCGGCGCGGCGGTTAGCGTCCTCGGCCTGGCTTGGGTGCGGCCGACGTTCCTGCACGCGCTGGCATTCTCGGCGGCGGCGAACACGCTCGCCGCTGGCGTCGCGCTGGCGATGCTTTATCCGCTCGAGAATTACCTCAACGTCGGATCCGCGCTGGCGTGGGCGATCGGTTTCGCGCTGATGGTGCTGCTGACGGCGATGACCCTGGTCAAGGTACACGAGGTCGCCGAGGTGACGCTGGGCCGCCGTCCGTCGCGGCTGATCCGCGGGCCGGTGGTTGCCCCCGGCTACGTGCTGCCGAAGGTGTCGGTGCACATTCCGGCCTACCGCGAGAACCCGGAGATGCTGATCCGCACCCTCGACAGCGTCGCCGCGCTCGACTACCCGGATTTCGAGGCGCTGGTTATTGTCAACAACACGCCCGAACCGTCGTACTGGCGGCCGATCGAGGCGCATTGCCGGGCGCTCGGGCCGCGCTTCAAGTTCGTGTTCCTGCCCAAGGTGGCGGGCTTCAAGGCCGGCGCGCTGAATGCCGCCCTCGTGCACATGGCGACGGACGCCAGCGTGATCGCGCTGCTGGACGCCGATTACGTGGTCGACCGCAACTGGCTGAAGGATTTGGTGCCGGCGTTCGCCGATCCGAAGGTCGCGCTGGTACAGGCACCGCAGGATCACCGCGACGGCGGCGAGTCGGTCTTCAAGCAGGTGATGAACAGCGAGTATGCCGGCTTCTTCGACATCGGCATGGTGCAGCGCAACGAGCACGACGCGGCGATCGCCCACGGTACCATGCTGTTGATCCGCCGCACGGCGTTCGAGCAGGTCGGCGGCTGGAGTACCGATACCATCACCGAGGACACCGAGCTGGGCCTGAGATTGTTCGAGGCCGGCTATGCCGCGCACTACACCAACCGCCGCTACGGCTGGGGCCTGTTGCCCGACGACTTCAACGCCTTCAAGACACAGCGCCACCGCTGGGTGTTCGGGGCGATGCAGATCATCCGCAAGCATTGGCGGCACATGCTGCCCGGCGCCAAGACGCTGAGCTGGCCGCAGAAGATCCAATTCGTCACCGGGTGGAGCTACTGGCTGTCGGACGCCTTCGGCGTGCTGGCCGCCTACATGAACTTGATGTGGGTGCCGATGATCGTGTTCGTGGGCGTGCTGATTCCGACGCTGCCGTTCACGCTGCCGATCCTGGTCGCGTTCGCCGTCAACCTCCTGCACTGCGTGCTTTTGTACGGCGTGCGCGTCAAGATCCCGACCCGCCACATCGCCGGCGCGGCGCTGGCGGCGATGAGCCTGCAGTTGACCGTCGCCCGCGGCGTGCTTGCAGGCCTGCGCGGCGGCCGCCTCGTCTTCAACCGCACCGCGAAGGGCGGCCTGGCGAGGCCGTGGGCGCCGGAAAGCCCGGCGCGGGCGGAATTCAGAATCGGCGTCCTGCTGTTTGGCGGTGCGGCGCTGCTGCTCGCCACCAATTTCAACGAGACCACCGAAATCAAGATTTTTGCCACGACGCTGTTCGTGCAGGGCTTGCCATTCCTGGCCGCCTGGCTGGTGGCGTGGTTGGACCGCCGCGCGGTCATCCTGCGCCGCGCCCTCGCGCCCGCTTGAGCCGGCCCGCGGCTGCGGCGCGATCCCGGCCAATTGAAATCGCCTGCCGCGCCGGCGGTGCTATGGCCGTCCGCGGCATTCCGCATCGGGCGGCACGGCCGATGCCGGCTCAAAACGAAACAGCACCACGTCGCGGCCGAAGCGGATGGTCTCGGCCGGACGACCGACGCCGGTCAAGGCGCCCAGGACAGCCACCTCGGACCGCTGTGGACCGTGGGCGACCCTGCCGACCGCCGCCCACACGCGCCGGCCGGCGGCGTTCGCCGCCTCGGCCTCGGCGACGGCGCCGACACGGGGCACGCGGCGCCCGGAAGTGACAAGCCCGCGCTCGCTCAATTCGTAGACGAAGTGGGTGACGGCGCCTTCCAGGTAGATCACGTCGCAGGGCTCGGCCTCCGCCGCCACGTATCGCACCAGGGACCCCCATCGCGGTTTCCGCTCGTCATCGAAAGTCGCGCCGAGGTTGATGGTGCCGAGAAGCACGACGACAACCATAAGCACCCGTGCGGGCACCCGCGCCACGCCAGCGACGCCGACCGCGACCAGGATGAAGAACGGCACCGCGCTCCACATCAGATAGCGCGGGATGAACAGCGGCTTGGTCAGCGAGATCAACAGCAGCGCCACCGGCAGCACCACGATCGCCAGGCCGAGGACGACGAGTTCGCGTTTCCTATCGCGCAGCCGCCAGGCGCCGAACAGCGCCAGCGCCGGCAACAGTATCGCGATGGCGGCCGCCGCCCACGGCCAATTCGGCGGAATCAATGTGAACTGCAGCAGATCGGCGACGCGGAACAGGTAGACGGCGGCGAGCGTCGCCGAAACGGTGTCGACCGTCGGCTTGGGAATCCAGAAGCCGGCGACAGCCGTTCGCATTACCGGTTCCGACACGAACGGCAGCCACGGCAGCCACAGGCACAGCACCACGGCCAGCACGATGCCGGCGTTGACGGCAAGCCCCTTGCGATGCGGCGTCGCGGCGGCGACGATAAAGGCAAGCGCCGTAGCCGAGGCCATCAGCCAGAATACCGCCGAGTTCAAGACCGCCAGCGCGCCGGCGGTGCCGAGCCCGTACGCCAGCCATGCCCGACGCATGGCAACCCGCCGGGTCAGCCGCTGCGACGCGGCGACCGGATCGGCGGCGATCGCCATCAGCCCGTACACGGCGATCATGACCAGCAGCCCGAGCAGCGCGTTGGCGCGCGCTTCCTGGCCGAACTGCACCTGCAGCGGCGACAGCGCCACCAACAAGCCCGCCGTCCATGCGGCGACGGCGCCGGCCAGCCGATAAGCGACCGCAGCCGCCAGCCCCACGGTGACGGCGCCGAACAATGCCGAGGGAATCCTGAGCGCCGCCGGGCCGTCTCCGAGCCCGAGCAACAGCCGGACGCCCAGGTAATAGGTCGGCAGATGCATGTTGGTGAACGAATCGGCGATCAACTCGGCGAACGGCAGTTGCGCCCGACGGAGGGTCAGGAGCTCGTCCAGCCAATAGGGCTGCGCCGCGATGTCGTGCAGGCGGATCGCCAGCGCCACGGCGGCGGTCACGATGATGGGCGCCCACCGCCGCCAATCGAACCGGAACAGGGTTAGCATGGTGCCGACGCCCCCGAAGGCGGCCGAACGACGGCGCGCCAAACGCCACGCCGGACACTTGAGGCTAACACTGCGGCAAAATGAGGGCGGACCGCCGGCATTCGGTCCCGTCGGCCACGGCGGCAACCACGGGCGAATCGATCCCCGCCGCGGCGGAGGACGAATGCTGGGACGAGAATGGTGGGCGCGGCTGGGATCGAACCAGCGACCCCTACGATGTCAACGGCGGGTGCTTGCCGCGTATCGTTTTGAAATCTCGCAATCATTTTCCCGTTTCAGCACCCACTGCCCGCAGACTGCCCAATTTTTTGTCCCTCCTGGCAACGACCTCTTGCATATGGACGCCGCTAACGGCCACGTACCGTTGCACCATCGCGAGCGATTTCCAGCCGCCCATTGTGCGAAGCGATTCAAGGTCGGTTCCATGCATGACGTGCCAGCTGGCCCAATGGTGCCGCCAGTCATGCACTCGGAAATCCGAGATATTGGCCCGCCTGCAGGCGGTACGGTGCGCCTTGGCAAGCGGGTTACCACCCTGGAATTCGTACCGCCGGGTATCGGCGTCCTGAAAACGGCCCCACCGGCTGACGTCATAAACCAGGATGACGCGGAAATCCGCTTGG
>DASWGT010000255.1:0-2278 GCA_036393575.1 Rhodospirillales bacterium
GCCGCGGCTGCCGCATCAATAGACGCGTCCTAGAACAGCCCCGTCACTCTGCCATCGTCGGTCAGATCGATCAATTCAGCCGACGGCACCTTCGGCAGGCCCGGCATGGTCATGATGTCGCCGCAGACCACCACCACGAACTCGGCGCCGGCCGAAAGCCTGACCTCGCGGATCGGAATGATGTGCCCTAACGGCACACCCTTGGCGTCGGGGTTGGTGGTGAAGCTGTATTGCGTCTTGGCCACGCAGATGGGGAATTTGCCGAAACCCTGCTTCTCGAGCTCGGCAAAGCGGTCCTTCACGCTCTTGTCCGCCGCGATGTCGTCCGCCCCATAGATCTCCTGGGCAATGGTGCGCGTCTTGTCCAACAGCGACATGTCGTCGGGATAGAGCGGCTGGAAATCGCTTGGCTTCTGCTCGATGGTGCGGACCACGGTGTTGGCGAGATCGATGGCGCCGGCGCTCCCCAGCGCCCAGTGGTCGGCCATCACGCATTCCGCGCCGGCAGTGGAGCAGAGACGCTTGAGCAGCGCGATCTCGGCCTCGGTGTCGCTCGAGAAGCGGTTCACCGACACCACCACCGGCACATGATATTTGCGCAAATTCTCCACGTGGCGTTCGAGATTGGCGAAGCCTTTCTCCAGCGCGGCGACGTTTTCCTTCTTGAGATCGTCTTTGGCCACACCGCCATGCATCTTGAGCGCCCTGATGGTCGCCACGATCACCACGCAGTCGGGCTTCAAGCCCGCTTTGCGGCACTTAATGTCGAAGAATTTCTCAGCGCCGAGATCGGCGCCGAAGCCCGCCTCGGTCACCACGTAGTCGGCGAGCTTGAGCGCCGCCTTGGTGGCGATCACCGAGTTGCAGCCGTGCGCGATATTGGCGAAGGGGCCGCCATGGATGAAGGCCGGGTTGTTCTCCAGCGTCTGCACGAGATTGGGCGCGAGCGCGTCCTTGAGCAGCGCCGCCATGGAGCCGGCGGCGGACAGGTCTCTCGCCGTGACGGCCTTCTTGTCCCGCGTCTGCCCGATCTGGATCTGGCCGAGGCGCCGCTGGAGGTCGGCGAGATCAGTGGCGAGGCAGAAGATCGCCATGACCTCGGAGGCGACGGTGATGTCGAAGCCCGCCTCGCGCGGGAAGCCGTTGGCGGCGCCGCCGAGCGAGGTGACGATCGAGCGGAGCGCCCGGTCGTTCATGTCCACGGCGCGCCGCCAAGTGACGCGGCGGGTGTCGATATCGAGCTTGTTGCCCCAATAGACATGGTTGTCGATCATCGCCGCGAGCAGATTGTTGGCCGCGCCGATGGCGTGGAAATCGCCGGTGAAGTGGAGGTTGATGTCCTCCATGGGCACCACTTGCGCGTAGCCGCCGCCGGCCGCGCCGCCCTTGACCCCGAAGCACGGCCCGAGGCTCGGCTCGCGGATGCAGATCATGGCCTTCTTGCCGATGTCGTTCAGCGCATCGCCGAGGCCCACCGTGGTCGTGGTCTTGCCTTCCCCGGCGGGCGTCGGGGTGATGGCGGTGACGAGGATCAGCTTGCCGTTGGGGCGGCCGGCGAGAGAGGCGATGTAATCGAGCGAGATCTTGGCCTTGTAGTGCCCGTAAGGGATGAGGTCCTCGGCCGGAATGTCGAGCTTGTCGGCCGCCACTTCGAGGATCGGCCGCATCTTGGCGGCCTGGCTGATCTCGATGTCGGATTTCGGGTTCTTGTGCTGCTCGTCCGAACGCCTGCCCGGTTTTTCGGCACCTCTACGCGATTGAACTGACATGACTCGCTGGCCCTTGGGACTTGCGGCAGGACTGCAAAAGGAATGAGCAAAGTAATTCATTCGCTTGCCTTCTTGCAATCGTCTGTGCAGGTTCAACGCCCCTAAAGCGGGGGACACGTTAAGCAATGACGCCGCCCGAGCTTCTCAAAGCCATGTTCCAAGCCGCCGTGGACGCCGCGGCGCCGTCTCTTTGCGTTCCGGCACATCTCCCGCGGCGCCCCAAGGGCCGCACCATCGTGATTGGCGCCGGCAAAGCGAGCGGCGCCATGGCGCGTGCGGTCGAGGACCATTGGGAGGGACCGCTCGAAGGGCTGGTCGTGACCCGCTACGGGCACAAGCTTCCCACCACCAGAATCGAGGTGGTCGAAGCGCGGCACCCCGTGCCCGACGCCGCCGGCCGCGAGGCGGCGGCGCGCATCCTCAAGCTGGTGCAGGGGCTCACACCGGACGACCTCGTGCTGTGCCTGATCTCCGGCGGGGGCTCGGCGCTGCTCGCGCTTCCGGCCGAG
>DASWGT010000256.1:0-12464 GCA_036393575.1 Rhodospirillales bacterium
GAAAGTGCCACAGAAAGCAAACCGCCTACCGGGCTTCGGCCCGCGGCAAGGGTGAAAGGGTGCGGTAAGAGCGCACCGCGCTCCCGGCGACGGGGGCGGCACGGTAAACCCCACCGGGAGCAAGACCAAATAGGGGCGGCACGCCGGAGCTTGCTCCGGCAGGCGCGTTTCCGCGCCGTCGCCCGGGTAGGTCGCGCGAGGCGTCCGGCAACGGGCGTCCCAGATGAATGGCCGTCACCCGCCGTCCGGCGGGGACAGAACCCGGCTTACAGGCCGTCTGGCATTATTTCTTTGTTTTCAGGGCGTTATTTCGGCGCCGGCGGTCCGGCAGAAGGCCGCGATCGCGGCGTCGGCGGTCGGCACCCGAGGCGCCGCCGCCGAGCGCGTTGAAAACGCCCACAAACAAACATCGCCGGGACATAAAACCGCCGAATTCCCGGCGCCCAATCAGCGCTCCCCGGACGCCCGGTTTGGGGGTCATTTCCGGCCGCGAAAAAATCGCCGAACGCCTTGCGATGGAAAGGTTTTATTAACCATGGGACGCCATAGTATCCCATTGACGCCCATAGGTACCCATGATATCCCAATTCTTGCCAAATTGGGTTCATGGGGGACCCACGGTCTGCGGGGGATATCCGTCACCGGCGGGGGTTGGGCGGCAACGGCAGAAACCGTTGTTACGAAAGAATTTCCACGGGGGAACGAATGCCACTGTTCGTTGGCAGATACGTCAACAGGATCGACAAGAAAGGACGGGTCTCGGTCCCCAAGCCGTTCCGCGACGCTTTCGAGGGCCAGTCGTTCAACGGCCTTTACGTCTATCCGCTTTTCAAATTCAACGCCTTCGAGGCGTGCGGCGAGGAGTTCATGAACCGCCTCTCCGACAGCCTCGACGACCTGCCGATGTTCTCCGACGAGCAGGATGACCTGTCGGTCATCCTCGAGAGCGCGCGTCGCCTGCCGTTCGATCCGGAAGGCCGCGTCGTGCTGCCCGCCGAGATGCTGAAGACCACCGCCATCGCCAGCCAGGTGTTGTTCGTCGGCCGCGGCCAGCGCTTCCAGATCTGGGAACCGAAAACCTACGACGCCAACCGCGGCCGTGCCGTCGAGCGCGCCCGTGCCCGCGGCGCCACGCTGCGTCTCCGCAAGTCCAACGGGCGCGAGGAATCCTGAGCCATGCCGAGCAGCCGCCAAACCGCTCCCCATACGCCGGTGATGTTGAACGAAGTGGTGGCGGCATTGATGCCCCGCGACGGCGCCATCTACGTCGATGCCACGTTCGGCGCCGGCGGCTATTCGCGGGCGCTGCTCGAGGCCGCGCAATGCACCGTCTGGGGCATCGACCGTGATCCCGCCGCCAAGTCGTCGAGCGATGATCTGGCGCGCCGCTTTCCCGGCCGGCTGACCGTGCTCCAGGGTCGCTTCGGCGACATGGTGCGGCTGCTCGCTGGCGTCGGCGTCGACAGGATCGACGGCGTCGCCCTCGATCTCGGCGTCAGCTCGATGCAGCTCGACGATCCGACGCGCGGCTTCAGCTTCCGCGCCGACGGCCCGCTCGACATGCGCATGGACGGCACCGGCAAGGACGGCAGCATGACCGCCGCCGATGTCGTCAACCGACTGGCCGAGCCCGAGCTCGCCGACATCATCTACCGCTACGGCGAGGAGCGCCACTCGCGGCGCATCGCCCAGGCCATCGTCGAACGCCGCCGCGAGGCGCCGATCACGCGCACCGGCCAGCTCGCCGAACTGGTACGCCGTGTGGTCTCCAAATCGAAAGCCGGCGGCAGGGCCCGCGGCAAGGACAGCATCGATCCCGCGACCCGTACCTTCCAGGCGCTGCGCATCCACATCAACGACGAGCTGGGCGAGCTTCAGCGCGGTCTTATCGCCGCCGAGACGCTGTTGCGTCCGGGCGGCCGGCTGGCCGTCGTCTCGTTCCATTCCCTCGAAGATCGCCAGGTCAAGGAATTCCTGCTCGGCCGCAGCGAGGCCGGGCCGAAGCCGTCCCGCCATCTTCCCCCGGTGGCGGGCACGGCGCCGGCTCCGACCTTCCGGCTGCTCGGCCGCCGCGTTGTCAAGCCGTCGATACGGGAAGTCGCGGCCAACCCGCGGGCGCAATCGGCCCGCCTGCGCGCCGCCGAGCGCACCGCCGCACCGGCCCGGCAGGCGGCGTAGAGGGAGTCTGGCCGATGATCCGTCCCGCCATGGTTTTGATTGTGCTGCTCGCCGCGTCGCTCGGCGTGACGCTGTTCGTCGTCAAGTACCAAGTGCAGGACCTGGAGAACCAGCTGGTCGGAATCAACCGCGAGATCAGCGACGATCGTCAGACCATTCACGTGCTGAAGGCCGAGTGGAGTCACCTCAACGAGCCGGTGAGGCTTCGCCGTCTCGCCGAGCGCCACCTCGGGCTCGAGGCAGTCAAGGCGCGCCAGGTCGGGACCGCCGACGAATGGTTCATGCCCGATCTTCCGGGCGTCGGTACCAAGGCGTCGCTGGCCGCCCCAGCCGCCATCAAGGATCATCCGCGATGATCGCCGCCGCCAACAAGCCCGCCGCCCTCCGCATCGACGGCATCCGCAAGCAGGCGCTTGAGACCGGCCGCAACCGGCTCCTGATCACCGGCGTCGTGCTGACGCTGGCGTTCACCGTGATCGCCGGGCGCCTGGTCGACCTCACCGTGTTCAAGGCCGGCGGCGAGCCGCGACTGGCGCGCATCGACCCGTCGCCGCTGGCGCCCGCCGGGCGCGCCGACGTCGTCGATCGCAACGGCGTCATCCTGGCGACCAGCCTGCCGACGGCGTCGCTTTACGCCGATCCGGCAAAGGTGCTGAACGCCGAAGAGGCCGTCGAACGGCTGGCCGAGCTGCTTCCTGATCTCGACCACCAGGAGCTTATCGGCAGGCTGCAGACGCCGTCGCGTTTCCAATGGGTGGCCCGCAACCTGACGCCGAAACAGCAATACGAGGTCAACCGTCTCGGCCTGCCCGGCTTCGGCTTCCAGCGCGGCGAGCGCCGGGTCTATCCGCACGGCCGGCTGGTCGCGCACGTGATCGGGCTCACCGACGTCGACGGTCGCGGCATCGCCGGCATCGAGCGCTATTTCGACCAGACGCTGCGCGCCGGCGAGCGGCTGAAGCTCGCCGTCGACGTGCGCATCCAGGCGCTGATGCACGAGGAGCTCGCCGCCGCCGTCGAAGAATTCAGCGCCATCGGCGCCGCCGGACTGATGCTTGACGCCGACACCGGCGAAGTGGTCGCCATGGTATCGCTGCCCGATTTCGATCCCAACGAACCGTCCTTGGTCGGAGGCGAGCCGGCATTCAACCGCGCGACCAAGGGCGTCTACGAGATGGGCTCGACGTTCAAGTTGTTCACAGCCGCCATGGCTCTCGATTCCGGCACGGTCACCATGAAGAGCGGCTATGACGCCAGCTATCCGATCCAGATTTCGCGTTTCGTCATTCGCGATTACCACGCCAAGAACCGGTGGCTCTCGGTTCCCGAGATCGTCGTTTATTCCTCCAACATAGGCGCCGCCAAGATGGCCGTCGACGTGGGCACGAAGGCACAACGAACCTACCTGGGCCGGTTTGGGTTGCTGACGCCGACGGCCATCGAACTTCCCGAAGTCGGAGCGCCGCTGACGCCAGCGCCGTGGCGCGAGATCAATACCATGACCGTCGCCTACGGCCACGGCATCGCGGTAACGCCGATGCAAATGGCAAGCGGAGTCGCGACGCTGGTCAACGGCGGGCTTTTCGTGCCGTCGACGCTCTTGAAGCGCATCGACAGTCGGCCGGTGGAGGGCACGCGGGTGCTCACGCCCGAGACGTCGGACCAGATGCGCAAGCTGATGCAGCTCGTGGTCAGCAACGGCACCGGCCGCAAGGCCGACACTTCGGCCGACGGCTACGTCATCGGCGGCAAGACCGGCACCGCCGACAAGCTGGCCGGGCGCGGCTACCAGAAGAAGGCCAACATCTCGTCATTCGTCGGCGCTTTCCCGATCGATGCGCCGCGCTACGTGGTGCTGGTGCTGATCGACGAGCCGAAGGGCAACAAGAATACGTTCAATTACTCCACCGGCGGCTGGGTGGCGGCGCCGGTGGTGGCGCGCATCGTCAAGCGCATGGCGACGCTAATCGGCATGCCGCCCGAACGGCATCCCGAACCTGCCCCGGAAGGCCTGCTGCGCGAGGCGCGCGCCGCCACGTCGGTCGCCCGCGCCGCGCCCACGCCGGCGCCGAAGGCGGCGGCCGTCAATGCCGAGGACCACATGCTGAACCGGGTGCGCGCCGTGCTGGCGGCGGGTGCCCCCGATGCCGCGGCCTTCGCGGCCCGGCCGGCGAGCCCGGAACCGCAGCCGGGTCACCCGGAGAAGGCGCTTGCGACTCGCTGATGTCATGAATGGAACCGAGGTGCACGTGACGGATCGGGCGGTCGTGAACGACATCAACATCACCGGGCTCACTTGTGATTCGCGGCAAGTCGAGCCCGGCTTTCTATTTGCCGCGCTCCCCGGCACCCGGACCGACGGCCGCGCCTACATCAACGACGCGCTGGAGCGCGGCGCCGTCGCCGTTCTGGCACCTGCCGGCACCACATTCTCCGTGTCGCCGCGTCCCGTGGCGCTGTTGACCGACGCCAATCCGCGCCGCCAGTTCGCGTTGATGGCGGCCAACTTCTTCGAGGTTCAGCCCGACGTAGTTGCCGCCGTCACCGGCACCAACGGCAAGACCTCGGTCGTCACCTTCTTGCGCCAGATCTGGTCCAGGCTCGGGCGCAAGGCGGCGAGTGCCGGCACGCTCGGCGTCTCGGCCCCCGGCTTCGAGAACCGGATCAGCCTGACGACGCCAGATTCCGCCGACCTGCATCGCAACCTGCGCGACCTCAAGCGCTTCGGCATCGAGCGCCTGGCGCTCGAAGCCTCCAGCCACGGCCTGCAACAGCACCGGCTCGACGGCGTGCGCGTGGCGCTGGCGGCGTTCACCAACCTTACCCGCGACCATCTCGACTACCACCGCGACATGGACGCCTATCTTGCCGCCAAGCTCAGGCTGTTCACCGACATCGTTGCCGCCGACGGCACCGCCGTCGTCAACGCCGATTCCGATTTCGCCGTCGCCGTCGCCGCCGCTTGCAACAAACGGCGGCTGAAGGTGATGCGCTACGGCCGCGCCGGCGACGCGGTGCGACTCATGGAATGCAAGCCGCTCGCCGCCGGACAACGGATCACCGTCGCCCTCGACGGCGAACCGGCGAGCGTGACGTTGCCGCTGGTCGGCGAGTTCCAGGTCTCGAATGCGCTGTGCGCGCTGGCGCTCGCCATCGCCTCGGACGAGGACGCGAAGTCCGCCCTTGGCTGCTTGGAGACGCTGACCGGCGCCCCTGGGCGCGTGCAGTTGGCCGGCCGGCATCAGAACGGCGCCGCCGTGTTCGTCGATTACGCCCACACCCCGGACGCGCTCACCAACGTGCTCGGCGCATTGCGTCCGCACGCCAAGGGGCGGCTGCATGTGGTGTTCGGCTGCGGCGGCGACCGCGACCCCGGCAAGCGTCCGCAAATGGGCGACATCGCCCGTAGGCTCGCCGACGTGGTGATCGTCACTGACGACAACCCGCGCGGCGAGGACGCCGCCGTCATCCGCCGTCAAATCCTCGCCGCATGCCCGGACGCCCGCGACATCGGCGACCGCGCGGAGGCGATCCGCGAGGCGATCAAAGGGCTCGCGGCGGGCGACCTGTTGGTCGTCGCCGGCAAGGGCCACGAGCGCGGTCAGATCGTCGGCAACGAGACCCACCCGTTCGACGACGGCCGCGCCGTTAAGGACGCGCTCCGGGAGATCGGCGCATGATGATGACCCCGGCGCAGACGCATCTCTGGACCGCCGAAGAAGCGGCCGCCGCTACCGCCGGCCGTCCCATGGGCGACTGGCGCGCCGACGGCGTTTCCATTGATAGCCGCACGGTGAAGTCCGGCGACCTGTTCGTCGCCATCAAGGGGCCGAAGCACGACGGCCACAAGTTCGCCGACGACGCGCTAACCGCCGGCGCGGCGGCAGTGATGGTGCAGCCGAAGCGCGCCAAGATCGCGCACGACGCGCCGTCCCTGCAGGTCGCCAACACCCTGCATGCGCTCGAGGACCTCGGCCGCGCCGCCCGCGAGCGCACCGCCGCCCGCGTCATCGCCGTCACCGGCAGCGTCGGCAAGACCGGCACCAAGGAGGCGCTGCGCTTCGTTCTCGAGGATCAGGGTCCAACCACGGCCAGCGAAGGCAGCCTCAACAACCAGTGGGGCGTACCGCTGAGCCTGGCGCGGATACCGGTCGATGCCGCCTACGCGGTGATCGAGATCGCCATGAACCATCCGGGCGAGATCACGCCGCTGGCCAAAATGGTGAGGCCGCACGTCGCCGTCATCACCGCTGTCGAGGCCGTGCACAGCGCCTATTTCGATTCCATCGACGAAATTGCCGACGCCAAGGCCGAAATCTTCTGGGGAATCGAGGAAGGCGGCACCGCCGTTCTCAATCGCGACAACGCGCAGTACGAGCGGCTGGCGACGATGGCCGTGGAAGCCGACGTCGCCAACGTCATCGGCTTTGGCGCCCACAAGGACGCCCAAGTACGGCTCCTCGACGCCCATTGCGACGCCGACGGCAGCGACATCAAGGCGGCGGTGCACGGCCAGGAGATCGCCTACCGGCTCAATATCGGCGGCCACCACTGGGTGATGAACTCGCTCGCCGTGTTGGCCGCGGTCGGTGCCGCCGGCGGCGACGCCAAGGCGGTCGCCGAGGCGCTCGCCGGCATGCGGGCGCTGAAGGGCCGCGGCCGCCGCCACAGCGTCGAGATACCGGCCGGCTCGTTCGTGGTCGTCGATGAAAGCTACAATGCCAGCCCCGCGTCCATGACCGCGGCGATCAACGTCCTCGGCATCATCCACCCCGACCGCGGCGGCCGCCGCATCGCCGTGCTTGGCGACATGTTGGAGCTCGGTGGCGAGTCCGACAAATACCACTCGGCCCTGGTCAAAACACTGACCAGCAACCAGATCGACCTGGTGTTCGCCTGCGGCACCTACATGAAGGCGCTGTGGGAGGTGCTACCGGCCGCCATGCGGGGCGCGTTCGCGAAGGATTCCCAGGAACTGCTGCCCAAAGTGACGGCGGCGGTGCGCCCGGGCGACGTCGTCGTCGTCAAGGGCTCAGCCGGCAGCAAGACCGGGCCGATCGTCGGCGCACTGCTGGGCCTTGGCGAATCCAGCGACGCCGCTTCGGACGAACGCGACTGGGCAGTCAACGGTTAGGGGGCGGGGCGAGGCATGCTGTTCCATCTGCTCTATCCGATGGCCGACCAGTTCGCGGCGCTCAACGTCTTCCGTTATCTGACGTTCCGCACCGGCGGTGCGATCATGACGGCGCTGATCATCAGCTTCCTGTTCGGGCCGGTGCTGATCGACATGCTGCGCAGCCGCCAGACTGCCGGCCAGCCGATCCGCGCCGATGGCCCCGAGGGGCATTTGCTGACCAAGCAGGGCACGCCGACCATGGGCGGTTTCCTGATTTTGCTGGCGGTCACGCTGGCAACGCTACTGTGGGCGGACTTAAGGAACGGTTACGTGTGGGCGGCGCTCGGCGTCACCATCGCCTACGGCACCATCGGCTTCCTCGACGATTACCTGAAGGTCAAGCGCAAGGACTCGAAGGGCCTTCCCGGGAAATTGAAGCTCCTGATGCAGGTGGTGATCGCCGCGATTGCGGCGATCTCGATCATGCATCAACTTCCGCCGGCGCTGACGACGACGCTGGCGGTGCCATTCTTCAAGACTGTACTGCTCAATCTTGGCTGGATGTTCGTCATCGTCGCGGTGGTGGTCATGGTCGGCGCCTCGAACGCCGTGAATCTGACCGACGGCCTCGACGGGCTGGCGATTGTGCCGGTGATGATCGCCGCCGGCGTGTTCGCGCTGATCGCATACCTGGTCGGCAACTCCGTGTTCTCGAACTATCTGCAGCTCCACTACGTGCCCGGCGCAGGCGAGCTGGCGGTGTTCTGCGGCGCACTGGTCGGCGGCGGCCTCGGCTTCCTGTGGTTCAACGCGCCTCCGGCGAAGGTGTTCATGGGCGATACCGGGTCGCTGGCGCTCGGTGCCGCACTCGGCGCCGTCAGCGTGATCACCAAGCACGAGCTGGTGCTGGCTATCGTCGGCGGACTGTTCGTGCTGGAGACCGTTTCGGTGATCGTCCAGGTGGTCTCCTTCAAGCTGACGGGAAAACGGATCTTCGCGATGGCGCCGCTGCACCATCACTTCGAGAAAAAGGGATGGCCGGAAAGCACCATCGTCATCCGATTCTGGATCATCGCCTCGATCCTGGCGCTCGCCGGGCTGTCGACGCTGAAGCTGAGATGAGGGACTGGCGATGATCGACGTGTTCCCTTTCGCAGGCTTTCCGGTTGCCGTGTTCGGGCTCGGTCGCTCCGGCCTGGCGGCGGCGCGCGCGCTGGTGAAGAGCGACGCCGAGGTATGGGCCTGGGACGATGATGAAGAAGCCCGCGACCGTGCCCGCGAAGACGACATCCCGCTGGTCGATCTTTACGTCTGCGACTGGAAAGAGCTAACGACGTTGGTGTTGAGCCCAGGCATCCCGCTCCATCATCCCAAGCCGCATCGCGTCGTCGAGCTCGCCGAGAAGGCGGGCTGCGAGGTGGTCGGCGACATGGAGATGTTGGTTCGTGCGCAGCGCGACGCGGCTTACATCGGCATCACCGGCACCAACGGCAAATCGACCACGACGGCATTGATCGGCCACATCATGCAGGTGTCGGGGCGGCGCGTCGAAGTCGGCGGCAACTTGGGGTTCCCGGTGCTCGATCTTGAACCGTTGATGATGGACGGCTCGTACGTGCTCGAAATGTCGTCGTTCCAACTTGAACTCACCAGATCCATCACGTTCGATGTCGCGGTGCTGCTCAACATCAGCGCCGACCACTTGGACCGCTACGGCGGCATGGACGACTACATCGCTGCCAAGAAGCTGATTTTCCAACGCCAAACGAAGCCTCGCACCGCGGTCGTCGGCGTCGACGACCCGCTCGCGCGCGCCATCCACGACGAGCTGAAGGCCGCCGACGAGCAGGTGGTGATCGGCATTTCCGGCGGCGAGCGCGTGCATGGCGGCGTCTACGTCATCGACGGCCAGCTTTACGACGACACCGAGGGTAAGGAAATCCCGGTGATGAATCTCAACGGCATCGCCACGCTCCCCGGGTCCCACAACTGGCAGAACGTGGCCGCCGCCTACGCCGCCGTCAAGTCGGCGGGCGTTCAGCCGCCCGTCGCGATGGCCTGCATCAATAGCTACCCTGGCCTCGCCCATCGCCAGGAACCGCTGGCGATGATCGATGGCATCGCCTACGTCAACGATTCCAAGGCCACCAACGGCGACGCCGCGGCGCGCGCGCTGGCCTGCTACGACGCCGTCTACTGGATCGCTGGGGGCCGGCCGAAGCAGGGCGGACTGAAACCGACCGCACCTTACTTGATGAACGTCCGTCATGCCTTTCTGATCGGCGAGGCGGCGCTCGAGTTTTCGCAGTTCCTCGACGGCAAGGTGCCGTTCACACTGGCCGGCGATCTCAAGACCGCGCTGACGGCGGCGCGCAAGCTGGCCAAGAAGGAAAGCATCGACGACGCGGTGGTGCTGCTTTCGCCGGCCTGCGCATCGTTCGACCAGTTCGACAACTTCGAGGCCCGCGGCGACGCCTTCCGCGCGATGGTCGAGAAGCTTCCCGGCAAGCACCTTCACCCGAGCGAGGTGCCGGGCAACTTTCCTGGCACCGGTGTTCGCGAAAGCGTGCACCCATGACCGCCATCGCCCGCACCGATACCAGCCTGGTCGGTCGTTGGTGGTGGACGGTCGACCGCTGGACGCTGGCCGCTCTGGCCGCGATCGTCGCCATCGGCGCGATGCTCACTCTTGCAGCTTCGCCGCCGGTCGCCGAGCGGCTCGGCTTTGACGCCTTCCACTTCGCCCGCCGTCAGTTCGTGTTCTTAGGATTAGCCGCCGTGATCACCTTCGGCACGTCGTTTTTGTCCTACCGCGGCGTGCGGCGGCTGGGGCTGGTCTGTTTTGCCGTCGCCACGACGCTGACCGCGGCTACGCTGTTCATCGGACCCGAGATCAAGGGCGCCACACGCTGGCTGCAATACCGCTCTTTCTCGCTGCAACCATCGGAATTCATCAAGCCCAGCTTCACCATCCTCGCCGCGTGGCTGTTCTCGGCCCAGCGCCTCGATGGCCGATTCCCCGGATACGCCATCTCGACCACGCTGTTCCTGGCCGTCGCCGCGCTGCTGCTGCTGCAGCCGGATGTCGGCATGACCATGGTCGTCGCCGCCATCTGGTCGGTGCAGTTCTTCATCGCTGGGCTGCCGTTGCTGCTGGTGATCGCCATCGGTTTCCTGTTCCTGGGCGCCAGCGTCGGCGTCTACTTCGCCTTCGCCCACGTGCAAGCTCGCGTCGACCGCTTCCTCGACCCGGCGGCTGGTGAAAGCTACCAGGTCAGCCGCGCGCTCGAGGCGTTCTATAACGGCGGCTGGGCCGGCCGCGGCCCAGGCGAGGGACGGGTCAAGGAAGTTCTGCCCGACGCCCACGCCGACTTCATCTTCGCCGTCGCCGGCGAGGAGTTCGGGCTGATCCTGAGCCTGATCCTCGTCGCCCTGTTCACGTTCGTGGTCCTCAGGGGCTTCAGCCGCGCGCTCAATGACAACGACCTGTTCGGCCTGCTGGCGGTAAGCGGCCTGCTGGTGCAGTTCGCGATCCAGGCGATTATCAACATGGCCTCGAACGTCAACCTGATACCGCCGAAGGGCATGACACTACCGTTCGTTTCTTACGGCGGCTCATCGACCCTGGCATTGGCGCTCGGCATGGGCATGGTGCTGGCGCTGACCCGCGAGCGGCCGGGCGAACGGAGGCTGCCATGACTACCGAAAACGCGCGCCGGGACCAACTACGGGACCAACTAGTGGTGCTCGCCGCCGGCGGCACCGCCGGCCACGTGTTTCCGGCCGAGGCCTTGGCAACCGAACTAATGCAGCGCGGCCACCGGCTGGCGGCGATCACTGATCGCCGTGGCGGCGCCTGGAAAGGCGCGCTCGCCAACATCGAGACCCACCGCATCCTCGCCGGCGGCATCGCCGGCAAGAGCTTCGCCGCGCGGCTGAAGAGCGGCCCCGAGCTGGCGATCGGCACTTGGCAGGCGCGTGGGCTGCTGAAGCGGCTGCGGCCCAAGGTGGTCGTCGGCTTCGGCGGTTATGCCTCGGTGCCGACCATGCTGGCGGCGTGTTTCGGCGGCTGTAACACGGCGATCCACGAGCAGAACGCCGTGCTCGGTCGTGCCAACCGGTTGCTCGCGCCGAGGGTGCGACGGATCGCCACTTCTTTCGAGAAATCCGAGGGCGTACCCGAGGAAGCGGCGGCCAAGGTCATCCACACCGGCATGCCGGTGCGCGCCGCCGTCGCCGCCGTCGCCGGCCGCCCGTATCCACCGTTGCAGAGCGGACGGCCGGTATCGCTGATGGTGATCGGCGGCTCGCAGGGCGCGCACGTGTTCAGCGAGGTGGTGCCGGCCGCCCTCGAAGGCCTCGGCGTGGAACTGAAGGCCCGACTGCGGGTCAGCCAGCAATGCCGGCCCGAGGACCTGGATCGCGCCCGCGATCGTTATCGCAAGCTCGGCATCGCAGCCGAGCTCGCCACCTTTTTCGACGACCTGCCGGAGCGGCTGGCGGTGGCACACCTGCTGATCGGCCGTGCCGGCGCTTCGACGGTAGCCGAGATGCTGGTGGTCGGACGGCCGGGCATCCTGGTTCCCTATCCGCACGCAATCGACGACCACCAGACCCGCAATGCCCACGCCATCGACGAGGCCGGCGCCGGCTGGCTGATGCCGGAGACGTCGTTCACGCCGGGCAGTTTGGCGGCCCGGCTGGAATCGCTGTTCGGGTTGCCGGCGATCCTCGAGAAGGCGGCCGCCTGCGCCAAGGCAGCCGGCAACGCCGACGCCGCCAAGCGGCTGGCCGACATGGTGTGCGGGTTGTTGAAGTCGAACGGCGCCAACGGGCCGAACGCTGAGAGGAGGGCCGCATGAGGGCGCTACCGCTCGACATCGGCACCATCCATTTCGTCGGCATCGGCGGCATCGGCATGAGCGGCATCGCCGAGGTGCTGCATACGCTCGGCTATTCGGTGCAAGGCAGCGACGTCGCCGAGAATGCCAACGTCAGGCGGCTGCGCAAGCTCGGCGTCACGGTCCACGTCGGCCACGACGAAAACAACCTGGGCGACGCGCGGGTGGTCGTCATTTCGACCGCCGTCAAGGCCGGCAACCCTGAAGTCCAGGCTGCCCGCCAGCGCATGATCCCGGTGGTACGGCGGGCCGAGATGCTGGGCGAGCTG
>DASWGT010000257.1:0-3730 GCA_036393575.1 Rhodospirillales bacterium
ACCGTGGGCGTCCTTCTTCGCGCCTTCCTTTCGGATCAGCGGCTTCATCAGCCGATGCGGGTGGCTGACGTAATCGAACCCGAAGCGGCCTTTGACGCACAGCCGGTTGCGGTTGGCCGGGCCGTCGCGTCCTTCGACGTAAAGGATTTTGTCCTTCTCGACGTGGAAGGTGACCTGGCAGCCGACGCCGCAATAGGGACAGAGGCTGTTGACGTGCTTGTCGGCGTTGCCCTTGTGGACGCCCTTGGCGTCGAGCAGGTTGGCCGGCATCAGGGCGCCGGTCGGGCACGCCTGCACGCACTCGCCGCAGGCGACGCAGGTGCTCAAGCCCATCGGGTCGCCCATGTCGAACACGATTTCGGCGCCGATGCCGCGATGCGCCATGCCGATGACGTCGTTGACCTGCACCTCGCGGCAGGCGCGGACGCACAGGTTGCAGTGGATGCAGGCGTCGAGGTTGACCGCCATCGCCGGGTGGCTGAGGTCCGGCTTCGGCGCCCGTCTCGCCGGAAAGCGGCTGGTCGCGACGCCGATCTTGCCGGCCCAATTCCAGAACCGGGAATCCGGTGAATGCGCTTTGTCCTTCGCCGGCTGGTCGGCGAGGAGCATCTCGAACACCATGGCGCGCGCCGACTTGGCGCGCTCGGAGGCGGTGCTGACCTTCATGCCGGCCGTCGGCTTGCGGATGCACGCCGCCGCCAGCACCCGTTCGCCCTCGACCTCGACCATGCAGGCGCGGCAATTGCCGTCGGCCCGGTAGCCCGGCTTCGGCGAATAGCAGAGGTGCGGAATCTCGATGCCGTGGCGGTCGGCGACCTGCCAGATGGTCTCGCCCGGGCGGGCCTCGACCTCCTTGCCGTTGAGGGTGAACTTGATCGAGTCGCTCATCGTCGTCTCCCGGAACCCGGCGTTACTTACAAATAATGTCCTGGCGGAAATGTTCCAACACCATTTTCAACGGGTTGGAGGCGGCCTGGCCGAGGCCGCAAATCGAGGCGTCGGCCATGGCGCGGCTGAGCTCCTTCAGGAGAGCCTCGTCCCAAACCTTCTGCGCCATCAGCTTCGCCGCCTTCTCGGTGCCGACCCGGCACGGCGTGCACTGGCCGCAGCTCTCGTCCTCGAAGAATCGCATCAGGTTGAGGGCGGCGTCCTTGGCCGAGTCCTTGTTCGACAGCACCACCACCGCCGCCGAGCCGATGAAGCAGCCGTGCTTCTCCAGCGTGCCGAAGTCGAGCGGAATGTCGCCCATGGCGGCCGGCAGGATGCCGCCGGAGGCGCCGCCCGGCAGGTACGCCTTGAATTCATGGCCGTCAGCCATGCCGCCACAGAACTCGTCGATCAGCTCCCTGACCGTGATGCCGGCCGGCGCCAGCTTGACGCCCGGCTCCTTGACCCGGCCGGAAACCGAGAAGCTGCGTAAGCCCTTGCGCCCCTGGCGGCCGGCCGACGCGAACCAGCCGGCACCCTTGTCGGCGATGTCGCGCACCCAATAGAGCGTCTCGACGTTCTGCACCAGGGTCGGGCGGCCGAACAGGCCGACCTCGGCGACGTAGGGCGGACGGTGGCGCGGCAGCCCGCGCTTGCCTTCGATGCTCTCCAGCATCGCCGATTCCTCGCCGCAGATGTAGGCACCGGCGCCGCGGCGGAGGTGGATCTTGGTGTTGAAGCCGAAACCCGCCGCTTCCAGCTTGCCGATCTCGTCGCCCAATACCTTGTGCAGGCCCGGATATTCGTCGCGCAGGTAGATGTAGACGTCGGTCGACTCCACCGCCCACGCGGCGATCAGCATGCCTTCCAGGAAGCGGTGCGGATCTTTGTCCAGGTAGAAGCGGTCCTTGAAAGTGCCAGGCTCGCCCTCGTCGGCGTTGACCGCCATCAGCCGCGGGCCCTTGTAGCCGCGGACGATCTGCCACTTGCGCCCGGTCGGGAAGCCGGCACCGCCGAGGCCGCGCAAGCCGGAATCGCTGAGGATGGCAATCAACTCGTCGGGCGTGCGCTTGCCGGCGAGGCAGTCCTTCAGGAGCTTGTAGCCGCCGTCCTTCTTGTAGGTGTCGAACGTCGCGTAAGCCGGGATCTCGGCATGGGTGTGGCCGCCATCGGCCGCCGCCGCCACCTTCTTCTCGGTCGCATGCGTCACATGACGGTGGCCGATCTCGGCCACCGGCGCCGCCTCGCAGCGGCCCATGCACGGCGCCCGCATCACCCGCACCTTGCCCTTGTACCTGGACTCCAGCGCCTTGAGCAGTTTCTGCGCGCCCATCATCTCGCAGGTGAGGCTGTCGCAGACGCGGATGGTCAGCTGCGGCGGCGGCGTCTCGCCCTCGCGCACCACGTCGAAGTGGGCATAGAAAGTGGCGACCTCGTAGACCTCGGTCATCGCCAGCTTCATCTCCTCGGCCAGCGCCGCAAGGTGCTGGACGGAAAGGTGCCCATAGCGGTCCTGGATCAGGTGCAGATGCTCGATCAAGAGGTCGCGGCGGCGCGGAAGCTTGCCGAGCAGCCGGCGCACCTCTTCGAGGGCCTCGGGCTCGACTTGGCGGCCCTTGGGGAAAAACGGCGATGGCCCTCCGGCTCCCCGGATTTTCGGTTTGTCGATCTGGGACATGTTATTCGGCGTCAGTCAGGGACATTTACTAGGACGGCGGCTCTTGCGGCTTCGATGGCCTCTTTTTTCGGATCTTCTGGCGCCTGGCGCAATGAAAGGGTGGCCCTCGGGTTGATGTGGAATGTTGTATACCACGGGCCCGCTCGGGCCGAAAGCCGGGAATAGGAACCACTACGGCTTTTGGTTATGGTAGCCAAGACCGCGGATGGCCGCGTCCGTCGAAGCCCGATATGGGCGGGGCGGGGTCGCGGCGGAGCGGCAAAAGGGGCACGACGGCATGCAGGTTGATCTCGAGGTGGCGCAGCTTCTCTGCTCCCGGCTCTGCCACGACATCGTCAGCCCGATCGGTGCCGTCAACGCCGGCCTCGAGCTGCTCGAGGAGGCGGCGGACGATGACGGCCGGGCGCTCGGCCTGATCACCACCAGCGCCGCCGAGGCCGCCCGCCGTCTCGCCTTCTACCGGGTCGCCTTCGGCCTCGGCGTCGGCGCCCAGGGCGCGGCGCCGATGCAGGAAGCGCGCGCACTCGCGACGGGGCTGTTGCTCGGCGGCAAGGCGGCGCTCGACTGGCCGGCCGACTCCGGCTCGACCCCCGAAGGCGCGGTTGCCCCCGACGCGGTCAAGGTGGTCCTCAACCTGGTGCTGATCGCCTCCGAATCCCTGCCGCGCGGCGGCACCATCGGCGTCAAGGTGAAGACGCTCGAGGACGGCCTCGGCATCGCCGTGATCGCCGCCGGCGCCGGTGCCCGGCTGCGCGACGACCTGCGCCAGGCGCTGGCCGGCAGGGCGACCGGCGACGGCCTCTCGGCGCGCAACGTCCACGGTCATTACGCGCAGTGTCTGGCGCGCGGGCTCGGGGCCGAGATCGAGGTCGGCGTAGGCGCAAACGGCGAGGTGCAGCTGGCGGCGCTGTTCCCGGCACGCTGACGCGGCGCTTCGGCGGAATCCATGCTTCTCTGGTAGTGCGAGGAAGCTCGGCTGTTTAAGCCCGGGCGGCGGCCTTCTTCTTCGCCATCTTCTTGGCGCCGGCGGCCGTGGCGGCAGTTTTCTTGGCGGGTGCCTTGGCGTCGGCGCCTTCCGGATCGCGCAGCACGTAGCCGCGGCCCCACACGGTCTCGATGTAGTTG
>DASWGT010000258.1:0-1987 GCA_036393575.1 Rhodospirillales bacterium
GGGCCGCTCGGAATTGTCCGGGACGGCGACATTATCAGCCTCGACGTCGAGAGCCGGTCGATCGAGCTCCTGATTGATGCCGCCGAATTCGATGCACGGACGAAGGCGCTGGCCGCGTCCGGCGAAGCGAGGTCAGCGGCCCTCGACGCCCGCCGCGGCTACGCGCGTCTCTATCAGGAGAGCGTCATGCAGGCAGACGAGGGCGCCGATTTCGATTTCCTGGCCGAGCTTCCGGACGACGCCTCCCCGCCGCCGGCATGATTGACCGAGCAGGCGCCGAGCCGCCGCTTTGCCTGCCGCCGCGGCCGACGATCCCGGGGCCGATCCACTCCTTTCCGGCAGGCACCGTAGACACGCACTTCCACGTCTTTGAGACCGGCGCGCCACTGGCTCCGCAGCGCAACTACACGCCGCACATGATCACCCTCGACGACTGGCTGGCTTTCGCGGCCGCTTTTGGCATCGAACGCGGCGTGCTCATCCAGCCAAGCGTCTATGGCAGCGACAACACCGTGCTCCTGAAGGCTCTTGCCATGGACCCCGAGCGGCTGCGCGGCGTGGCGGTCGTCGATGCCAACGCGTCCGCCTCGGAACTTCGCCGCCTCCACGCCGCCGGCGTCCGGGGTATCCGGATCAATACGCGCAATCCCGGCGGACTCGGTCTCGCCGACTTCGACCGGATTGCCGCCCGCCTCGCACCGCTCGGATGGCACATCCAGCTCCTCGTTGGCTCGCGGTCCCTTGACATCCTCCGATCATCCGCAAGCAGTTCGCCGGTCCCGCTGGTCGTCGATCACTTCGGACTGCTTCCGGTCGACGATCCGGCAAACCTGCCGGCTGCCGTCGCGAGCCTGCGGCGGGCCCTCGACACCGGCAACTGCTACGTCAAGCTTTCAGCGCCCTACCGCCTCACGTCCGGACGGCGACCGCATGAGTTTGCCGAAATCGTCCGGACGTTGGTTCGCGGCCACGCCGACCGGGTCCTCTGGGGAAGCGATTGGCCGCACACCGAACTGTTCGCCGACATGCCCGGCGACGACGACCTGGTGCAGGAAGCCTTGACGTGGCTTGCCGATCACGACGTACGCCGGCGCGTGCTGATCACCAACCCGACCCGCCTCTACTGGGACCACTGAGTGCGGCGGCGCCGGCGACGCAAGCCGGGCGTGCTGGTGTTGACCGTCGAACACGCGTTCCACCACCGCTGAGGCACGCTCCCCACCAAAGCGCCCGCGACTAACTGCGTACAGTATGCCGACAGGCCTTGCATACCGTCGTCTTTTTGTGCTCTTCTGGCAGTGGAAAAGCTTTTCCCAAGGCACGAAATGGCATTGTTCCTCCGTCGGGCAGAAACCCCAAGCCAGGCCCCGGGATTTGGTTTTCAGGACGGACGGCGAAGCTGATGGGCGAACCTCATCCAGCGACCGTTCAACGAAGCATTGTGATCAGGTCCGTCGGACACAGTGCGGATAACCAGGCGGATTGAGTCCGGAGGAACAATGAGGAAGCTCATCGCATTGGCGAGCACTGCGCTCGCCGCCACGCTTATCGCTGCCGGCTCCGCGCAGGCGGCGAAAATCTGCTACGCGTTCCAGGATCTGTCGACAGGGTTCTGGGTCGCCGGTCACGGCGCGATCGTGGAGACGCTGACAGGCGCCGGTCACGAAGTGGTCGAGCTCAACGGCGGCCACGACGCCAACCGGCAGCTCGAGCAGATTCAGGACTGCATCGCGCAAGGCGCCGACGGCATCATCCTGACCGCCGACGACGGCGATTCGGAGACAACTCTGGTCCAGCTCGCTCAGGAAGCGGACGTGCCGATCGCCACCTTCAACCGGCCGCCGACCGACCTGTCGAAGGGCATCATCGTCGTCGCCGACAACGAGTCGGTTGCCCGTCAGGCCGTGGAAGCCATGGCCGCCAAGGCCATTGGCCGCTTCGAAGGGACCGGCAAGAAGATCCGTCCCCTCGTTCTGGTCGGCGACCT
>DASWGT010000259.1:0-3191 GCA_036393575.1 Rhodospirillales bacterium
GAGGAGCACATCTTCGGCCGCAGCTACCTGACGCTGAAGTTCCCGATCGTCGACCAGACCGGCGAGCTGCTCGGCCTCGGCGGCATCGAAACCGACGTCACCGAGATCAAGCGCGCCGAGAAGAACCTGCGCGGCGCCAAGGAACAGGCTGAATTCGCCAGCCGCGCCAAGACCGAGTTTCTGGCCAACATGAGCCACGAGCTGCGGACACCGTTGAACTCGATCCTCGGACTTTCCGAGATGCTGATGAACGAGACGATGGGACCGCTGGGATCGCCGAGGTACCGGGAATATGCGGACGACATCCACACCTCCGGCAAGCACCTGCTCAGCCTGATCAGCGAAGTGCTGGACCTATCGAAAATCGAGGCCGGCGAGCTGGAGATCATCGAGAGCGAAATCGACGTCACCGATGCGGTTTCCACGTGCGTGCGGATGATCGAGGGACGGTCGCCGAAGGAAGCGCCGCGCGTCAGCGTCGAATTCGCCAACGGACTGCCGCGATTGCTCGGCGACGAGCGGCGATTCAAGCAGATTCTCCTGAACCTGCTCGGCAATGCGGTGAAGTTCACGCCGCACGACGGCGAGGTGTCGGTGGCGGCGCGAGTGTGCGACGGCGACCGGTTCACCATCGAGGTCGCCGACACCGGCATCGGCATCGCGGCCGAGGACATCCCCAAGGTGCTCGAGCCGTTCGGCCAGGTCCGCGACGTGTTCACCCGCAAGCACGAGGGCACCGGCCTCGGGCTCTATCTCGCCAAGTCGTTCACCGAGATGCACGGCGGCACCCTGGACATCGCCAGCGCCGTCGGCAAGGGCACCACCGTGACGCTTAGATTCCCGAAGGAGCGGACGGTGGCGCCGCACTGACTGTCGGCATCCGCGCCTGTCACTTTATCAGTTCGAACATCATCAGCAGCGTCCGCTGCTCGGCATTGAAGTTGTCGTCGGAGATCAGGTAGATCAAGGTTTCGCCTTTGGCGCCGCGGCGGGCTTCGACGCCCTCGAAGTTGTCGACGGTCAAGGGCGGCCGCAACTCCGCCAGCGTGTCGCCCGTCAGTTCCGCGCCAGCGCGGATGGCGCCAGCGGCGACGCGCTTCAGCCGCGCCGCGTTGCCGCCGCGCAGGATGTAGAGACGCTCGAGCACCAGCACGTCGCCGTCGGGGAGCGTGGTCGCGCCCGACACCTGGAAATTGTCGGCCGCGCCATAGGTCAACACCGACCAGCCATCCGGGTCGCTGACCCAGCCGATGGCGTCGGCACGACCGCGGATGCCGGGCGTCAATGCCAGCAGCCGGCCGTCGGCCAGCAGCGCCAGACCCTTGATGCCGCTGTTGGCGGGCATTTGCAGAAGCTCGTCCGGCGGCGGCATCGGCACCGGCACGGTGCGGCCGGGCAGGTACCGCCACAGCCGGTGGCGGTTCTCGAAGGCGACGATGATCTCGCCTTCGACGCCGGGGCTCATCGCTTCGACGTCCCAATCCGGCGGGTCGACCAGCGGGAACCCGTGGAGATCGGCGAGCGAGCCGAGATCGGCGTCGGCGATGCCGGCGAGGTTGCCGGCGGCGTCGTAAATCAGCCGCGCCGATAGGTTTTGCGCGCGGTCCGAGATGGTCACCATGCGGGCGCCGTCGGCGCTGACGCCCAATGCCGAAAAGCCGCCGAACCGCGGGTTCTCGGCAGCAAGCTGCAGCCCGCCGCGGTAGCGCAGGCGGCCGACCGTTGTCGCCGAGCGGTCGATGGCGTTGAGCGGCACCGGCGTGGCCGTGATGGCGATCGGCTCCGCGTGGCCGGCGCCCGCCGCCAGGCCGGCGGCCAGCGCGAACCCCAAGCCGAGAACCGGCAGCAACGGAGAACGGTCAGTCATCATGTACGTACTTCTCGCAATCGCGGATCCGCAAACGCCCGGACTCTCCCGTCGAGTGAAAACGGTCCTGTCGGCAGCCTGACGAATTATTGGAGACTTCCGGGCGTACCGGCGATATTCTACGGCAAGTACAACGAGCGAACGACAAAGTTAACGCCGGCGTTGGACAGGAGCCGGCGGGTTCGGGTCCGTGGAAAGGGTCCGGACGCTCGCGATCAGGGAGCATCCACGGCGGGTTCACGTCACCTCGCGCGCAACCTCAGGACATGGTCGTGCTTTTAGCGGCTGTTGCGCCGCGGCGTGGGGTGTGCGTGTGCGCGTAACCTCGATGAGGGGACGACAAACGAGACGAAAAGGGAGACGAGGCGACAGCGGGGGAAGTGCCGACGACGGAACCGATCATTCCACTCAACGCCATCTATCAGCTACGGGAGGACAAGCAAATGAACGAACTTTCGAGACGCACTTTCGTCAAGGGCGTTGCCGCTACGGCGCCGCTGGCGCTGGTGCTCGGCGATCCGAGACTGGCCGCCGCAGTGGCGGCCGGCCTGGAGACCGTCACCATCACCACCGCCGACGGCCGCAAGGTCAAGGGCGCGCTGGCGATGCCGGTGAAGACGCCGGCGCCGACGGTGCTGCTGATCCACGAATGGTGGGGCCTCAACGACCAAATCAAGTCGGTGGCCGCCGAGTTCGCCAAGCTTGGCTACTTGGCGCTGGCGCTCGATCTTTATGACGGCAAGCTGGCCAAGGACGGCGACCGCGAGACCGCCAGCAATTACCGCAAGGCGGTGAAGGACGCGGAAGCCACCGCCACCGTCGCCGCCTGGGTGAAGTGGCTGAAGAAGCACAACAAGGGCAACGGAAAGGTCGGCACCGTCGGCTGGTGCTTCGGCGGCGGCTGGTCGCTCAACGCCTCGATCGCCGAGCCGGTCGACGCCACCGTCGTCTATTATGGCGCCGTCACCCGCAAGGCCGACGACCTGAAAAAGCTGAAGGGCCCGGTGCTCGGCCACTTCGGCACCAAGGACCAGAACATCAACAAGCCGATGGTCGACGGCTTCGAGGCGGAGATGAAGAAAGCCGGCAAGCCCTTCACCACCCACTGGTACGAGGCCGACCACGCCTTCGCCAATCCGACCGGCAACCGTTATCACGAAGCCAACGCCAAGCTGGCGTGGCAACGGACGCAGGATTTTTTCGCCAAATACCTGAAGGGTTGATCCCACCGACCTGATCTTCCGATCCGGCGCGGCCCCGGGCAATCGCCCCGGGGCCGTTAGCCGGGCCGTCAGCCGGTTCCTCCCGATCCTTCAAAATTCGC
>DASWGT010000260.1:0-13385 GCA_036393575.1 Rhodospirillales bacterium
TGCCGCTGGCGACGTGGCGATGACGGAGCGCTTCGTCGTCGAAGTGCTGGGCGAAAGGAAGCCTCGCCTCGCCGTGCTGTGGCAGTGCGAGCCCGACCACACCCAACACGCCCGGCCCCTCGGCTCGCCCGACCACAAGGCCGTCATCGCCGCCGCCGACCTCAACGCCGGCCGCGTCGCCGACGTGGTCAAGCGCACGGCCGGCGGCGACGATATATTATTGATTATCGCCTCCGACCACGGCCACGAGACGGTGGAGAGCATCGTCCGCCTGGAAACGCTGTTGGTGGAGGCCGGTCTCAAGGATGCCGAGGACTCGACCGAGGTGGCAGTGGCCTCCAACGGCTTCAGCGCCAACATCTACGTTTCCGACACCGCCCGCGGCCGCATCGACGCCATCTGCCGCTTCCTCGAAAGTCGGGACGAGGTCGAGCACGTGTTCGCGGGCGAAAAACTTTCCGAGGTTGGTCACCGCAACGGCACGGCGCTCGCCATCGCGGTGACGCCGAGGCGGTCGGACGCGAAAAACGCCTTCGGCTGGCCCGGCATCAGCGTCGCCTTCGACAATCCGCTGGCCACTGAAACCGTGGTCGGCTGCGGCCAGCACGGCGGCCTCGGGCCCTACGAGCAGAACCCGTTCCTGATCGTCAGGGGCGGCGGCTTCAACGCCGGCCGCGTCGACTCGCCGTCCTCGGCGGTCGACATCGCGCCCACCATCCTCGCGCATCTCGGGTTGCCCTTTACGGGCATGGACGGTAAGCCTTTGGCAATCGCCTGAACCATAATCACCGATAGGGAGGAGACGACCCGTGACCAAGATCAACATCCAGTTCACGCGCTTTTCCGCGTTCTACAGCCCGCTGATCTCGACCATGTCGGGCGGGTTCCTGAAGCAAGAGGGCCTGGAGCCCACCCACAGCGTGGCGCCGCCAGGCAAGTCCGCTATCGACGCGCTCCTAGACGGTTCGGCGCACGTGGTGCAATCGGCGCTGTCGCAGGGCATCGCCTCCCTCGACGATGGCGTCAAGCCGAAGGCCGTGCACTTCGCCCAGATCAACGAGAAGGACGGGTTTTTCCTGACGGGGCGCAAGCGGGAGCCGAATTTCAAGTGGTCGAACCTGAAGGGCAAGAAGGTGCTGGTCGATCACGGCGGCCAGCCGCTGGCGATGTTCAAGTACGCCTGCCACAAGATGGGCCTCGACTACGACTCGATCCAGGCCATCAACGCCGGCCGCGACATGGACGCCGCTTTCCGCAAGGGCGAGGGCGACTACATCCACCAGCAGGGCCCGGCGCCGCAACAGCTCGAGCACGACGGCGTCGGCCACGTGGTCGCCAGCGTCGGCGAGGCAATCGGGCCGTGCGGGTTCTCCAGCCTGGCGGCGACGCCGGCGTGGCTTAAGACCGACATGGCGAAGGCGTTCATGCGCGCCTACAAGAAGACGCGCAAGTACATCAACGAGACGCCGGCGAAGGAAATCGCCAAGGCCGAGGCCAAGTACTTCCCCGGCATCGACCCGGACGTGCTGTCCAAGACCATCGCCTTCTACCAGAAGCTCGGCTGCTGGACCCCGCACGTCGAGATCACCAAGGCCGCCTACGAGGTGACTCTGGACGTGTTCCGGCACATCGGCCGGGTGAAGCGGCGCTACAAATACGAGGAAATCTGCGCCCTGCCGCCGAAGGCGTGAGGCGAGCGCGCTCCGTTCATATCATCGCCGCCGGTTTCGACCGTACCATTCATCCCAATAATGAGAGTTGCCATGAACAAGTCCTATCCCGCTCTCGTCCTTGCCTTCGTTCTCGCGGCCGCTCTCTTTGCGGCGGAATCGCCGGCCGCCGGCCCCCATGCCGGCGAGCAGAAACGCAACATCAGCACTCTGACCGCCGGCGACGTCGCCGAGCTGATGGCCGGCGGAGGCTGGGGCCTGGCCAAGCCGGCCGAGCTCAACGGCTATCCCGGTCCCCGCCATGTCCTCGACCTGGCGGGCGAGCTTGGGCTCGACGACAAGCAGCGGGCCGCCGTGGCGGCGGTGTTCGCGAGCATGAACGCCGAGGCGCGTCGGGCCGGCGCCGCCTACGTCGAGGCCGAGCACGCCCTCGACCAGGCGTTCCGCTCCGGCCGCATCGACGGCGAAACACTGGCCGAGCGGGTGGCGGAGACGGGGCGGTTGCGCGACCGGCTGCGCCGCATCCATCTCGCGGCGCATCTGGAGACGGCGCCGATCCTGACTCCCGAACAGCGCCACCTCTATCAGCGGCTGCGCGGCCACCAGGCCGGGCAAGACGGCGGCGGCGACCGCCATCCCCATTCCGGCGGCAGGCACTGACACCCGCCGCCGGCAATAAACGGCCGGGCGGCTACAACTTGTTCTTTTTGTTCTGATTTCAGGGCGGGCGGTGGCCGGGAATCCGGCTGCCGCCAGGGAAGGCATTTACCAGCCGCCCGGTTTACCCCTACAACAGTGGCAACCGAGACGACAGTCCAACGCCCCGCCGCCGACGGCGACCTAGCGGCAGGGGCCAGGGAGGAAACGATGGCCAAGACCAAGGTCGTGCGCATTCACAAGTTCGGCGGCCCGGAAGTCCTCAAATACGAGGATGTCGACGTCGCCAATCCCGGCAAGGACGAGGTGCTGATCCGCCATACCGCGATCGGCCTCAACTTCGTCGACACCTACCACCGTTCCAACCAGCTCGGCGAAAACCCGCCGTTGCCGTGCGTGCTCGGGGTGCAGGGCGTCGGCGTGGTCGAGAAGCTCGGCGCCGGCGTCAACGGCCTCAAGAAAGGCGATCGGATCACCTATACCGGGCTGCGTGGCTCCTATGCCGAGATGCGGACGGCGCCGGCGTCGCGGATGATCAAGCTGCCGCGCGACATCTCCGACGATCTGGCGGCTGCGGCTTATCTGCGCGGACTGACCGCCAACTACCTGCTGCGCCGCCTGCACAAGGTGCAGGAGGGCGAGCTGATCCTGATCCACGCCGCCGCCGGCGGCGTCGGCCAGATCATGGTGCAGTGGGGCAAGGCGCTCGGCGCCAACATCATCGGCACCGTCGGCTCCGACGCCAAGGCCAAGCTGGTGGCCAAGCTCGGCTGCGACTTCCCGCTCGTCTACACCAAGGGCAACTGGGTCGAGAAGGTGATGGAGATCACCGAGGGCAAGGGCGTGCCGGTGGTCTACGATTCGGTCGGCAAGACGACGTTCATGGGCTCGCTCGACTGCCTGAGCCCGATGGGCCACGCCATCAACTACGGCACCGCCTCGGGGCCGGTCGAGCCGTTCCCGCTGCAGCGTCTGCACAAGAAGTCGTTGACCGTCACCCGGCCGACGCTGGCCACCTACATCGCCAGCCGCTCGGACCTGGAGGCGGCGTCGAACGCCTTCTTCAAGGTGCTGCGCGAAGGCACGGTCAAGGTCCCGGTGGCCGGCCGCTACAAGCTCAAGGACATGGTCAAGGCCCACAAGGACCTGGAAAGCCGCAAGATCGCCGGCGCCCTGGTGGTCGAGCCTTAGCCGCTACTCCTTGATCAGGGTGCAGCGCTGGATCGAGCGCTCGGCGATCATCGGCCCGGCGGCCGCCATGTATTTCTTGTAATGCGGGGTTTCGCGGTGGCGGTCGAGCGCGGCGGCGTCGCTATAGACCTCGTAGAAGAAATAAGTGTCGGGATCGCCCTCGGCCGTCAGCACCTGGAACTGCAGGCAGTCCTCCTCGTCGCGGACCGCCGCTTCCGCGTTCTCCAGGATCAACGGCCGGAACGCCTTGCCCTTTCCCGGCTTCAGCTTGATGGTGACGAAGATGGCGAAGTTGTTGACGGTGCCCACGGCACTCCCTCTTTTTGGCTCGCCCCGGCCGCCTTCTTGGCCGGGAATTGCCGCCCACCATACGGTGTCCTATAAGGAACCGCAAATATCCGAATGAGGACGAACCGGGGAGAACTCATGGCCAAGGACGACATCATCCGCACGGCGGACATCTGCGACGCACACCCTGACGCGTACCAAGTGTGCGAGATCGCGTTCAACGACTACGCCGGGCGCAACCACTTCCACGGCCGCGTCACCACGTTCGCTACCTACGAGGACAACAAGGGCATCCGCGACATCCTGGCGCAAGGCGGAAAAGGCCGGGTGCTGGTGGTCGACGGCCGCGGATCGCGCCGCCGCGCGCTATGCGGCGGCAACATCGCCGCCGAGGCCGCCAAGCACGGCTGGGCCGGGCTGGTGTTCAACGGCTGCATTCGCGACGGCCACGAGTTCACCGACCTCGACATCGGCGTCAAGGCGGTCGGCTCGACGCCGCAGCGGCCGCGCCAGGACGGCATCGGCAAGATGGGCGTGACGCTCAATTTCGGCGGCATCGCCATCCGCGACGGCGATTACCTTTACGCCGATGCCGACGGCGTCATCGTCGCCGCCAAGCCGCTGCACAAGTGAGGAATTTATGAAAGGCGCCAAAACGACACCGGCCCGGAGAAAGCCGGCCGCGAAAAAGTCGGTTGCCAGAACCGGCGCGGCCACGAACAAAGCCGCCAAAACGACGAACCGGGGAAGCGTCGCCGATCGCTTTCAGGTCTTGCATGAATTCGTCGAGCCGGCCCGCCGCAACCTTGGACCCAACCTCTGGGATTACTTGATGGGCGGCGCCGACACCGAGACGACCCAGAAGCGTAACCGCCAAGCCCTCGATTCCATCGCGTTCAGGCCGCGGGTGCTGAACGATGTCTCGGGCCTCGATGCGTCGGGATCGCTGCTCGGCCGCAAGCTCCGCATCCCGGTGGTGCTGGCGCCGATCGGCTCGATGCAGGATCTGGTGGAAGGCGGTGGCGTGGTACCGGCCAGGGCGGCGGCTGCATTCAACGTCTTTTCCATGCTGTCGTCGGCCTGCATGCCGACGCTGGAGGAGGTGGCCCAAGCCGCCCCCGGGCCGAACCGCCTATTCCAGCTTTACGTGCGCGGCGACCAGTCTTTCGTCGACGATTACGCCAGACGCGCCATCGCCAACGGCTACACGGCGTTCTGCCTGACCGTCGATCTGGACTATTACGGACGCCGCGAGCGCGACCTGGCGAAGCGATTTAAAAGCACGGCCCGGCGCGGCGCCAAGAACGAGGTCTACCAGGAGCGCTTCAATTGGGACGACGTGAAGCGGTTCAAGGACACCCACCGCATTCCGCTGATCCTGAAGGGCGTTGCCACCGCCGAAGACGCGGAAAGGGCATTGGCGGTCGGGGTCGAGGGCATCTACGTTTCCAATCATGGTGGTCGGCAGCTCGACCACGGGCGCGGCGCCATCGAGGTGCTGCCCGAGGTCGTCGCGGCCGTGGACGGCAAAGCCGAGATCATCGTCGACGGCGGCTTCATGCGCGGCACCGATATCGTGAAGGCGATGACGCTGGGTGCCGACGCGGTCGGCATCGGCCGGCTGCAGGGCCTGGCGGCCGCGGCGGCCGGGTTGGAAGGCCTCTGCCGCATGCTGGAGATACTGGAAGCCGAGATTCGTGTCGCCCTCGGGCTGTTGGGCGTCACCCGTTTTGCCGAGCTCGACCCGAGCTTCCTGCATCCGGCGGCGCCGGTCGGGCCGGCGCACGCGTTCAGCGCCTTCCCGCTGCTCGACGAAGGCTACTGACAGGGGGCGGTCGATGGACGCCCCTCAACCGCCCCGCTTGCCGGTGATGAACGGGTAGATGCGGGTGAAGTCGGTGTCCGGCATTGCCTTGTCGGCGCGCCGCCAAATGTCGGCGACGACCCGGGCGATCTCGATCGGCGTGCCGGCGGCCCTGGCATTCTCGACGAACAGCCGCACGTCCTTGGCCAGCAACTTGGTCTTGAAACCCGCGTCGTAGGTACCGGTGAGGATGCGGTTGACGAACTTGTCGCTGGTCGCGGTGTTGCGCCCGGTCGACACGTTGACCACGTCGAGCACCGTCTTCATCGGCAATCCCTGCGCGAGCCCGAAGGCCATCGCCTCCGACGTCGCCGCCATGGCGGTGGCGCTGAGGTAGTTGTTGAGGAGCTTCATCGCCTGGCCCTGGCCCGGTTCGGGGCCGACGTGGAACAGGTTCTTGCAGAATGACTTCATCACCTTGCGGTGGCTTTCCATGAGCTCGGCCGGTCCCGCCCACATCACCGTGATGGTGCCGGCCCGCGCCCCGGACTGGCCGCCGGAGACCGGCGCGTCGACGTAAGTGATGCCGGCGTCGGCGTAGACGCGGTCGGCGTCGCGGGCGGCCTCGATGCCGATGGTCGAGAGATCGATCACCACCTTGACGGCGCGCGTCTTGACGGCTGCGAGGTCGCGCGCGAAGCCGACCGTCGCCGGCCCGTCGGGCAGGCTGAGGAACAGCGTCTCCACCTGCGCCGCCAGCGATTCGAGCGAGTCCACCGACGATGCCTTGTCGGGCGTGCGCTCACGCGTGCCGGCCTTGTCGTAGACGGCGAGCGCGAAGCCGCCCTTGGCAATGTTGGCCGCCATCGGTCCGCCCATCTGCCCGAGGCCGGCGAATCCGAGACGTCCGGGAGTCATGCGGTGCCGCCTTCGGAATCCATGCGCGAGACGTCGATGCCTTCCTCGTTGAATACCTCGCGGGCGATGCGGAAGGCCTCGACACCGGCCGGCACGCCGCAATAGATGGCGATCTGGATCAGCACCTCGCGGATCTCGGCGATGCTGACGCCGTTGGTCAGCGCGCCCAGGAAGTGCAGCTTGAACTCGTGCGGCCTGTTGAGCGCCGCCAGCATGCCGAGATTGAGGATGCTGCGCTGCTGCTTGGTCAGCACGCCGCGGCCCCACGAGCCGCCCCAGCAGTACTCGGTGACCATCTTCTGGAAATCGCGGTTGAAGTCGTCGGCCTTGGCGAGCGATTTCTCCACGTACTCCTCGCCCAGCACTTCCTTGCGAAATTTCAGGCCAATCTCGTATTGGTTGGAGGCCATCGTCCAGCTCCTTTGTTTGTCGCCATTGTCGGCGGGTCAGCCCCTTGGGGCCTCGGCCGTCGCGGCGCCGTCCCGGCGACGATTCATAATGGGCGGCGTTTTTGCTTGACGGAATAGTTTAAACCACCATTTATCATCCGCGTCGACGCGGCTCGGATCAACAGATTATGCTGTCGGAACGCCATAAAATCGGCCTACCGACAGGGTCCTGGCGGCGCACGGGAAGCGCTTTCGGCATCGACGAAATCCAGGCATTATGGATCGTCAGGGTTCCGCGACCGGGGATTGTCAATTGACACGGATACCGTCGACCCATAGGTTTTCAAAAAAATAAAATAAACCAATCGTCAGGCTTCACTCAGGGGGGATAGTGGCGACACTTTTAGAAATCGAAAACTTAAAAACGCAGTTCTTCACATCCGCCGGCACCGTCAGGGCCGTGGACGGCATTTCGTACACGGTCGACGAGGGCGAGACGGTCGCGCTGGTGGGTGAATCCGGCTGCGGAAAATCGGTCAGCGCGCTCTCCATCCTGCGGCTCATTCCGTGGCCGCCGGGCAAGATCGTCGAGGGCCAAATCCGCTTCGCCGGCACCGACTTGCTGACGCTTTCCGACGATGAAATCCGCAACGTCCGCGGCAAGGACATCTCGATGGTGTTCCAGGAGCCGATGACGTCGCTCAACCCGGTGCTGTCGATCGAGCAGCAGCTGACCGAGACCCTGACCACGCACTTCCCGGTTTCGCCCGAGGAAGCGGAGAAACGGGCGATCGAGCTCCTGGACATGGTCGGCATCTCCGACCCCGAGCGTCGGCTGAAACAGTACCCGCATCATTTCTCCGGCGGCATGCGGCAGCGGGTGATGATCGCCATGGCGCTCGCCTGTCAGCCGAAGCTGATCATCGCTGACGAACCGACGACGGCGCTCGACGTCACCATCCAGGCGCAGATCCTGGAGCTGATGAAGGACCTGACCAAGCGCCTCGGCGTCGCCTTGATCATCATCACCCACAACCTCGGCGTCGTCGCCCGCTACGCCGACCGGGTCAACGTCATGTACGCCGGCAAGATCATCGAGGAGGGAACGGCCGCCGACATCTACCACCGGCCGCAGCATCCCTACACGCTGGCGCTCCTGAAATCGGTGCCGCGCATGGACCGGCCGCGCCAGGCGAAGCTCGACCCGGTCGAGGGCCAGCCGCCCGACCTGACCATGCTCGACGACGGCTGCCCGTTCCGGCCGCGCTGCCGCTACCGCGTGGAGCGCTGCAACGAGGCTTTCCCGCCGCTCGAATCGGTGGGCGGCAATCATTTGTCCGCCTGCTGGGAAAAGGCGGTCCTGAAACAGGCGATCAAGGAGGTCTCATGAGCCCGGCACATGCGGCACTCGCCGCCGGGACCGCGAAATCGAACAAGCCGCAGCCCGGCGAGATCCTGGTCGACGTCAAGGGCCTGAGGATGTATTTCCCGATCACCTCGGGGGTCCTGATCTCGCGCGTGGTCGCCCACGTCAAGGCGGTCGACGGCATCAGCTTCCACATCCGCAAGGGCGAAACCTTGGGCCTGGTCGGCGAGTCCGGGTGCGGCAAGACGACCACCGGCCGCTGCATCCTGCAGCTCGAGAAGGCCACCGAAGGGCAGATCCTGTTCGAGGGTCAGGATCTGACCAAGCTGACGCAGAAGGAGATGAGCCCGATCCGCGAGAAGATCCAGGTCATCTTCCAGGACCCGTACAGCTCGCTCAATCCGCGCATGAAGATCGGCGAGATCATCGGCGAGCCGATGAAGGTTCACGGGATCATCACCGATTCGGCCAAGCGCGACCGGCGAATCGCCGAGCTGCTGTCGCTGTGCGGCCTCGATCCCAAGTTCTCGGACCGCTATCCGCACGAGATGAGCGGCGGCCAGCGACAGCGGGTCGGCATCGCCCGGGCGCTCGCCGTCAACCCCGAATTCATCATCTGCGACGAGGCGGTGTCGGCGCTCGACGTGTCGATCCAGGCCCAGGTCATTAATCTTTTGGAGGACCTGCGCGACGAATTCGGGCTCACCTACCTGTTTATTTCACACGATCTCAGTGTGGTACGGCACCTGTGCCACCGGGTGGCCGTCATGTATCTAGGGAAAATGGTCGAGCTCGCGGATTGCGACGAGCTTTACGACAATCCCATTCACCCTTACACTCGGGCGTTGCTGGCTGCGGTGCCGATTCCGGACCCGGTCATCGAGGCCAAAAGAAAGCACGAAGTCGTCAAAGGGGAGGTGCCGAGTCCGATCAATCCGCCGCGCGGCTGCGTGTTCCACCCGAGGTGTACCCTGGCGGTGGACAGTTGCTCGAAGGCGATCCCCGAATTCAGGGAAATCAAACCGGGCCACTGGGTGGCCTGTACGGAAGTGTGAACTTTCGTCTACAATCGCAATGACGCGTCAATCAGGAAGCGGATAACAAGCTTCCGTATTTACTGGGAAGGAGTCTAGGAAATGAAAGTTATCTTTTCGAAACTTGCGGTCGCGACCGTGGTGGGGGCCGGCTTGGCGCTCGCGGCGGGCGGGGTCGCCAATGCGGCGGAGATGCCGAAACGGGGGGGCGTCCTCGTCTACCTGAACCCGGCGGAAATCCCGTCTTATGACGCCCACCGGGAAACCACCTTCGGCGTCGTACACCCGCTGGCGCCGATGTACAGCCTGCTGATCCGGGTCAACCCGGACAACCCGCAGTCGGCGACCGACTTCACCTGCGACTTGTGCGAGGGAAAGGTTCCGCAGGCGACAGACGGCGGCAAGACCTATACCTTCAAGATCCGCAAGGGAATCAAGTTCCAGAGCGGTGCACCGCTGACCGCCCACGACATCGTCGCCACCTACAAGAAGATCATTTCGCCGCCGGAGGGTATCCCGAGCTCGCGGAAGGCGTTCTACCGGATGGTTGAATCGGTGACGGCGCCCGACGATTTCACGGTGGTGTTCAAGCTGAAGTGGGCATCCGGCGCCTTCATCCCGGCGCTGGCGGCTCCCTTCAACTGGATCTATTCCAAGGCCGACCTCGACAAGCACGGCCTCAACTGGCACACCAAAAACGTCAACGGCACGGGCCCGTTCCATTTCGTCCAGGACCAGCAAGGGTCGTTCACCGAGGGCAAAAAGAACCCGAACTACCATCACATGGGATTGGACGGCAAGCCGCAGCCCTACCTCGACGGCATCAAGGCCATCGTGGCGACCAAGCTGGCGGTGCGCGTGCAGGCCATCCGCGGCGATCGCGCGGCGATCGAATTCCGCGGCTTCCCGCCGGCACACCGCGACGAGCTGGTGAAGGCGCTGGGCAAGGACATCACGGTCCAGGAAAGCGACTGGAACTGCGCCTTGTTCTTCACGCCTAACCACACCAGCAAGCCGTTCGACGACGCGCGGGTACGCCGGGCGTTATCGCTCACCCTCGACCGCTGGTCCGGTTCGCAGTACCTGAGCAAGATCGCCATCGTCAAGACGGTCGGCGGCATCGTATATCCGAACCACCCGTTTGCGGCGACGAAGGCCGAACTGACCAAGCTTACGGGCTATGGCGAGGACGCGAAAGCCAACCTCGAAGAAGCCAAGAAGTTGCTGAAGGAAGCGGGTATTAGCACCCTGAAGGTCAACTTCATCAACCGCGGCGTCGACCAGCCGTACAAGGTGGTCGGCACCTGGGGCATCGACCAGTGGAAGAAGGCGGGAATCGACGCGACGCAGCAGGTTCTGCCGACGCCCGCGTTCTACGACGCCCTGCGCAAGACCAAGAAGTTCGACATCGCCATCGACTTCAACTGCCAGTCGGTGATCAACCCGATCGCCGACATCACCAAGTTCCTGGGCACGTCCGGCGCCAACAACGGCAACTACAAGGACCAGGCCCTGGAAGACATCTACGCGAAGATCGAGAAATCGGGCGAACCGGCCGAGCAGCGCAAGCTGATCCGCGATTACGAGAAGCGCGCCATCAGCGACGAGGCCCACATGCTCGTCACGCTGTGGTGGTACAAGATCAACCCCCACCGCTCCTACGTGAAGGGTTGGAAGATCGCGCCCAGCCACTACCTGAACCAACAGCTCGACAACATTTGGCTGGATAAGTAGAGGCTCAAGCGAACGTTGAAACCGGATCCCGCCCGCGGCTTTGAAAGGCCACGGGCGGGACTTCGGTAAATACGTATAAGCATTTTGCGGCGGTGAATTTCGTTAATCGACTATGGTATAAGGGCGTCGAAGGCCATGTATAAATACATCGCCAAGCGGCTGATGCTGATGATCCCCACACTGTTCGGGGCGGCGATTTTGGTGTTTTTCCTGCTCAGGATGATCCCCGGCGATATTTGCGAGGTGCGGATGGCCGGCAGCGGCATGTACTTCGACCAGGAGGCGATCGACACGTGCCGCGAAAATATCGGCCTCAACAAGCCGCTGCCGCTTCAATTCATCGAATTCGTCGGCGGCTATTTCACCCTCGACCTCGGTACCTCCATGTGGACGGAGAAGCCGATCCTCCACGAGATCGAGCTGCGCTTCGCGCTGTCGTTGCAGGTGGCGATCATGGCCACCATCGTCGCCATCGCCATCGCCATTCCGCTCGGCATCATCTCCGCCGTCAAGCAGAATACCTGGATCGATTACGCCGTCAGGGTATTCAGCATCGCCGGCATCGCCATGCCGTCGTTCTGGCTCGGCATCCTGATCATCCTCGGGCTTCTGGTCTATTCCCAGGCCTGGTTCGGCGAGCCGTGGATGCCGCCGATCGTCTATGTGCCGCCATGGGAGGACCCGATCGGCAACCTCAGCCAGTTGATCTGGCCGGCGGTCGCCACCGGCTATCGGTATTCTGCCGTCGCCGCGCGCATGACCCGCTCGGCGCTCCTGGAGGTGCTGCGCGAGGACTACATCCGCACCGCCCGCGCCAAGGGGCTCATTGAAAAGGTCATCATCAACCGGCACGCGCTGAAGAACGCCATGCTGCCGGTGGTGACGATCATCGCCATCGAATTCGCGTTCCTGATCGGCGGCCTGGTGGTGACCGAGCAGGTGTTCAACCTCAACGGCCTCGGCAAGCTGTTCGTGCTCTCGGTCGGCAACCAAGACTACACCATGACCCAGCAACTGGTGATGATCGTCGTTCTGATATTCGTGCTGGTCAACTTCGCCGTCGATATCTTCTACGCTTGGCTGGATCCGCGGATCCGCTACAGCTGAACGAGGCCTGATATGGTCACCCTCTCCGAAGCACAGGTCGAATCCAAATTCGAGGAACTGGCGGCAAAACCGACGCTGTCGAAGAAGCTTTGGGAGTTCTGCCGCAAGCAGCCCCTAGGCGCCGCCGGCGCGGCCGTGGTCCTGGTCATGATATTCATGGCTGTCTTCGCCGATTTCATCACCCATTTCGACCCGGAAGCGAACGACCTCGCCAACATGCTGACCGCGCCGGACGAGACCTATATTTTGGGCACCGACCAGTTCGGCCGCGACGCCTTCACCCGCATCGTCTACGGCGCCCGCACGGCGCTGCTGGTCGGCTTCGTGTCGGCGATCGCAGGCGCCACCATAGGCCTCGTACTCGGCGTCGCCAGCGCCTATTTCGGCGGCCGCTTCGATCTGCTGTTCCAGCGCGTCATGGACGTGGTGATGGCGTTCCCGCTGATCGTCCTGGCGTTGGCGGTGGTTGCCACCCTCGGCACCGGCGTCGAGAACGTGATCATCGCCATCATCATCCCGTTCATCGCCCGCTGCGCCCGAGTGGTGCGCTCCAACGCCCTCGCCATCCGTGAGATTCCGTACGTGGACGCGGCGCGCGCGCTCGGCTTCAGCCACACTCGCATCATCCTCCGCCACATGGCGCCCAACGTCATGGCGCCATACCTGATCATCCTAACCGCCTCGCTCGGCCAGGCGATCCTGCTCGAAGCGGCGCTCAGCTACCTCGGCATGGGAGTGCAGGAGCCGACGCCGTCGTGGGGCCTGATGCTGCAGGGCGGCGCCGAGGAGTTCGCCGAGACCGCGCCGTGGATCGCCATCTGGCCGGGCGTCGCCATCAGCCTCGCCGTGTTCGGCTTCAACCTGTTCGGCGACGCGGTCCGTGACGTCCTTGACCCCAAGCTCCGCGCCCGCTGATATCCGCCCATCGGAAATCCGTCGAAAGCCGCTCGCCCCTGGCGGCGTGACCGCGATTCTGCTATTGCAACCGGCGGGACAACGACCGCGCGAGGGCCCCCGTGACCACGCCAGAGAGACCGAAACGTATCGCCATTCTCGGCATGCACCTGGAAAGCAACGCTTTCGCCCCGGTGTGCCGGGAGGCGGCCTTCCGCGCCAACTGTTATCTCGCGGGCGACGACATCCTCGCCGACCTCAAGAAACCCAACCCCATCCAGCCGGCCGAAATCACCGGCTTCGTCGCCGAGATGGACCGCCTCGGCGTCGCCT
>DASWGT010000261.1:0-3718 GCA_036393575.1 Rhodospirillales bacterium
CGGCATGTGTAAGTGTCAGAAATCACTGTATTCGCAATACGTTACGGAGAAGCCCCCGGAGTCTGGCCGACAAGTCGGCGGCACCCGCGCATGAGGCATTCCGTCAGCTTGTCCGCAAGCATTCATCATACCGTTTGCGCCCGGCCGATCCTGCGCATATGTTGGCCGCTTGCGGAGCAATAGCATCCGCAAAGTGTGTAAGGGAGGGAACCCAATGATGAAAGTCCTGACAACGGTGGCGCTTGCCGCCGCGGCTTCGGTTGCCGCGTCCGCTGCGCTCGCCCAATCCGGCTCGGTCGCAAGTGCGGTCGGCGGCTACTCGTTCGAGGATGCGGCCAAGGAAGCCGACGGCACCAAGAACTTCCATTCCAACGACGGCGTGCTGACATTTGCAATCGTCACCCACACCGCCGGTAACGGCTTCTTCGATCCGGTCTACGCCGGCGCGCTCACCGCCGCCAATCTGATCGGGGCGAAGGTCCTGCTGCTCGGTTCCGAATCGCCGGTTGACGACCCGGCCCGCGCTATCGAGATCACCAACCAGATCCTGCAGGATCCGAATCTCGACGGCCTGATCATGACGACTCCGCAGGTCGGCGCCTACGACGACATCGTGCGCACGGCTCAGGCTAACGGCATCCCGGTGGCGACCACCAACTCCTTCGACGGCGGAATCCTGAACCGCAACGGCATCAGCCACACCGGGCAGGATGCTTCGGCGGCCGCGATCGCCGGCGAGGCTCTCGTGCAGTGCCTTCTCGACAAGGGCGTCGAAGGCGGCTCGATCGTACTCCCGAACTCGACCGCGATGGGCAACATCGAAGTCAACAACCGCGTGACCTCGGCCTACAACGCAATCGTGGCCGGGCTTCAGGCGGCGGGCAAGCTCGACGCGTTCACGGTCGATGCCGGTCCGGAAGGCGTTGGCGTCGATGCCGACCCGAACGACCCGGTCAATGCGATCGTGTCGCTGTTCGAGTCGCGCGGTGACGTGGTCGGCGCGTTCGCCGGCAACAACGTCTTCACGCCGGCGCTCGCCCAGGCGGTCGCCCAGACCGGAATGACCGGCAGCATCTGCGCCTACGGCTTCGACCTCGGCCCGGCCCAGCAGGAAGCCCTGAAGGCGGGCAACCTGACCGGCGCCCTCGGCCAACAGCCGTTCTTGCAGGGCTTCTGGCCGGTCATGCAGCTCTACCTGCAGATCGACCGCGGCATCTCGGCGGCCAACCTCGACACGCGCGCACAGCTCGTGACCGCCGACAACGTCGGCGATGTCGGCAAGCGCTTCGAGAACTAAGCCCCAGGCTTAGGTTTCATTGGATCGCGGGAGGGCTATGCTCTCTCGCGATTCTCGTATTCGGGGCACGCAGCCAGAGACGACGAAGCTATGACGACGACCGCCGCAGCGACGCTCGGCCGCCGGCCCATGCAGTTGATCGGGGGTTGGGAGGTCGGCCTCCTGACGATGATGGCGCTCCTCTACATCGGCGGCGCCATCCTCAATCCGCGTTTCTTCGGTTCAGCGGACGCCTTCCAGGCCCTGTTGCGCGACAGCGCCCGCTACGCCGTGATGGCGGTCGGGATGACCTTCGTCATCGGCAACAAGGACCTCGACCTGTCGGTCGGCTCGACCTTCGGCCTGGTCGGCGTCGTGTTCGCCTACGTCTTCAACCCGGCGCACTACGACATGGGCGTGATTCCGGCGATCATCGCCTGTTTCGCGCTCGGCTCGGTCATCGGTCTCATCAATGGCACTCTCGTCACGGTCCTGCGCGTGCCGGCGTTCATCGCCACGCTGACCATGCTGTTCATCGGGCGCGGCTTCATTCTGGGTCTGACTGGTGGCCAGTCGATCCTCTATCCGATCAAGGCGCGCGAGTATCACTGGTTCTTCCAGCTCGGCGAATTCAACGCCTGGGGCTTCAACAACCAGATCCTGATTGCCCTGGCCGTGGTCGCCGTCGGCGCGGTCGTGCTCGCCAAGACGCGCTGGGGCTACGAGACGTTTGCGACCGGCGGCAACGAGCAGGCGGCGATCTACGCCGGCATACCGACGCGCTGGGTGCGCGTGCGGGCTTATCTGCTGTCGTCGTGGTGCGCCACGATCGCCGGCCTGATGGCCGTCGCCCAGGACAAGGGCACCTCGCCGCAAACCGGCCTGATGGCCGAACTGATCGTCATTGCCTCGGTGATCATCGGCGGCGCATCGATTCTCGGTGGCCGCGGCCGGGTCGTCGGCAGTTATCTCGGCGCCCTGCTCGTCGTGCTCATCAACAAGGTGCTGCGCGAGGGCTGGCCGGTCACCCGCACGCTCGTCGTCAACGGCGAGGAGGTGCAGGTGCAGGCGGTGTTCAGCCTGCCGGCCGGCGCCGTTCCGGCGTTCATCGGGATTCTGCTTGTCATCGCGGTCCTGATCGAACCGTACATCATCCGCCGGCGCGTCCCGGCGCGCATCTGGGCCTGGCTCAGGGGCGCCCCGCCGCCAACCGCGCCGGACAGCGGCGGCGTCGCCATCGAGGGGTCCCAGACCAAGGGCTCCATGGCGACCGACAAGGCGTTGACCGCGCGTGGCCTCGGCAAGTTCCTCGCCCGCCGCGACGCGCTGGCGATTTCGCTTGCCGTCGTCCTGTGGGTGGTCGGGCTCTATTTGCGGCCCGACTACTGGTGGCATCTGCCGAACACCTTCGCGATCCTGCTCAACTATACCGAGCTCGCGCTGATCGCGATCGGCCTGACATACGTGATCGCCGCCGGCGACATCGACCTGTCGGTGGGCGCCGTGCTGGCGCTTGCCGGGAGCACCGCCGCCTATGCGCTGAAGGTGCTCGGCCTCGATCCCGTCTCCGCGATGCTGCTCGGCCTCGCCGTCGGAACGCTGGCCGGCGTCGTCAACGCCAGCCTGACCGTTTGGCTCGGGCTTCCGGCATTTATCGCCACGCTTGGCATGTTCTACATCGCCCGCGGCGTCGCATCGTGGCTGGTCTCCGGACAGCAACTCACCGGCTGGACGGAAAACTACAACCTCATCGGCCGCAAGGTCGGCGATATTCTCAACTACCTCGGCATTTCGCGTCCGGGCGGATGGGCCGGCGCGGTCACCGACGTGGTCAGCGTGCAGACGCTCTGGATGATGCTGGTGGCCGTCCTTGCCGGCATCGTGCTCGCCTTCATGCCGTATGGCCAGAAGCTCTACGCGACCGGCGGCAACCGGCGCGCTTCCGACTACGCCGGCATCAACACCAACCAGGTTCGGTTCCTTGCGCTCGTATTCTGCGCGGTCTGCGCGACGATGGCCGGGCTGATCAACATCGCCTACTTCCGCAGCTTCAATCCGGTCGCCGGTCAGTTCCGCGAACTCGACGGCATCGCCGCGGTCATCATCGGCGGCGGCTCGATCTTCGGCGGCTACGGCACCATCATCGGGGCGCTGGCCGGAGCGGCGGTTATCACCCTGATCAGGGCCCTGCTCCAGCTCAACGTCGAGGGCTTCACGATGCCGCAGCACTGGATCAACGTGTTCGTCGGCGTCATTCTGATCGTCGCGGTGCTGATCGACATCTGGGTGCGCCAGGCCAACATCTTCTCCTCGATCCGCGGCATGCTGTTCCGACGCCGACCCGCGGGAAAACCGGAAGCAGCCCATGTCTGAAGCCAACGAGAACCCCGAACCGATCGTCAGGATGCGCGGCATCCAGAAGGCCTTTGGCGCGGTCCGCGC
>DASWGT010000262.1:0-2013 GCA_036393575.1 Rhodospirillales bacterium
CCGAAGGTCTCGTCGTTGGTCACCAGCATGTCCGTGGTCACGCCGGCGAGCACGGTGGGCTCGAAAAACGTGCCGCCCAGCGCATGGCGCTTGCCGCCGGTGACGATGGTTGCCCCCTTGCCGGTGGCGTCGTTGATATGCTCCTCGACTTTCTCCACCGCACGCATGTCGATGAGCGGACCCTGCTGCGCGCCGTCCTCGAGGCCGTTGCTGACCTTGAGCTTGCCGGCTGCTTCCGCAAGTTTCTCTGCGAAGGTGTCATAGACCTTGTCCTGCACCAGAATACGGTTGGCGCAAACGCAGGTCTGTCCGGTGTTGCGGTACTTGGAGGCGATGGCGCCCTGCACGGCGGCGTCCAGATCGGCGTCGTCGAAGACGATGAACGGGGCGTTGCCGCCGAGTTCCAGGGAAACCTTCTTCACCGTGCCGGCGCACTGTTTCATCAGGGTTTTCCCGACTTCCGTCGAACCGGTGAAACTCAGCTTGCGCACGATGGGGTTGGAGGTGAGCTCCTCGCCCTGCACCCGCGCCGGACCGGTGATCACGTTGAGCACGCCCTTGGGGATCCCCGCGCGGTCGGCGAGCTCGGCCAGCGCCAGCGCCGAAAACGGCGTCTGCGAAGCCGGGCGGATCACCACCGGGCAACCGGCGGCGAGCGCCGGCGCGCACTTGCGCGTGATCATGGCGGCGGGAAAGTTCCACGGCGTGATCGACGCCACCACGCCGATGGGCTGCTTCAGCACCAGGATGCGCTTGCCCGGCAGCGGGTGATTGATCACGTCGCCGTAAATGCGCTTGGCTTCTTCCGCGAACCACTCGATGAACGACGCGGCATACGCGATCTCGCCGCGGGACTCGGCAAGCGGCTTGCCCTGTTCGGTGGTCATGAGGACGGCCAGGTCTTCCTGATTCTCCATCATCAGGTTGTACCACTTGCGCAGGATGTTGCAGCGCTCCTTGCCGGTCTTCTTGCGCCAGTCCGCCCAGGCGGCGTTGGCGGCCTCGATGGCGGCGCGGGTTTCCGCCTGCTTGAGCGACGGCACCGTGCCGACGATCTCGCCGGTGGCGGGGTTGTTGACCTCGATGACCTCGCCGTCCTCGGCGTTCATCCAGGCGCCGTTCACGTAGCACTGTTCGCGAAACAGCGACACGTCTTCAAGTTCCGGTTTTGCTTTTACCTTGACGTCCATTCTGTAACCTCCACGGGCTCAAATTCCGATCCGCTCACCATATCACCATTGGATTTTCCGTTCGAACCGCCCGCAAAGCCTTGCGGCGGCCGGCTTTCGCAGCATCCCCCCGCCGCGTGCTCATCCGCTTGATCCAGCGCACGAATATTCGACGTTTCCCCCGACTAAGCCGCAGGGGAACGAAACCCGCGGCCCGGCCGGCGCGCCAGGCGGCGGATTGAGGCGTTACCAGTAACGGGCGGCGCCGCGGTAAAGCCCCGCGAGCACGTCCGGGCTCACCTCCACCGGCGAGTTGGCCAGCAGGCGCTGCTGCGCCCAGGCGCCGCCGGCGAGCCCGGCGATGTCGTCCTCGCCGTAGCCGAGCGCGCCGATCCCGTTCGGCATGCCGGTGTCGCGCATCATCTCGATGATGCGCCCGGCCAGTACCTCGCCGGCGTCTTCCGGGGTCGCGTCGCGGATGTCCGCGCCGAGAAAACCGGCGGATTCCAGGTGGCGTTCCGGATCCGCCGGGGCGGTGTGCCGGAAGACCGCCGGCGCGTCGACGATCACCGAGATCCCGTGCGGACAGATGGGCTCGTCTTTGGGATATCCCTCCGGCCGGTAGTCGCGGATCATGCCGGCCACGGAATAGGCCATGCCGTGGGGCAGGTGGACGCCGGAGTTGCCGAAGGCGATTCCGGCCAGCGTCGCCGCGTACATCATGCCGTGGCGCGCCTCGTCGTCGGTCTCGTCTTTCACCGCCCGCACCAGGAATTCCCCGGTGCGCTTCAGCGCCTCCACGCAGCCCACGTCGCTCCAGGGATTGGCGCCCTGGCTCATGGGC
>DASWGT010000263.1:0-6425 GCA_036393575.1 Rhodospirillales bacterium
CGGAGCGGCATCCTCGGCAGCGCCGGGAAGTACTCGTCGCCAATCAGCAGGTAGACCTGGCCGAGCGGTGTCAGGGCGTTGTCCGCGAGCTCGAAGCCGAAGCCCTGGACGCGCACCATCGGCCGGTCGTCGGTGAACGGATAGCGGTCGAAGCCGGTGACGCCGATCTTGATCCGGCGATCGTCCTGGCACAGCGGCAGCGACGCGAACCGCTCGCTCGGCGGGCGCGGGCTGAGCGCAGCGAGCTTCGCCAGGATGCCGGCGCGTTGCAGATAGGCGACGGTGCCGGCGGCCAGCACCGTGGTCATGGCGTCGCCGGGATGGCCGTCGGCGGGGTTAGCCCACAGGCGGCGGTAGTTGCGGCCGGTGTCCTTGCCCTTGAACGCCTCGACCACCGCCGGCAGCAGGTCGACGTGGGCAATGCCGAGCTCGTTCAGCATCGCCGCCATCGCCTCGAACTTCGGGCCGTGGTAGTCGACGTTCGGCGCCGACGGCATCAGCGCGAAGGCGAGCGGCACCTTGACCGCGTCCGTGAGCGCCTTCAGCCGGCCGAGCAGCTTGCGATAGTTGGAGAGGTTCGGCTCCGCCCACAGGCGCGCCATCCAGTTCGCTTCGCCGTGGTCGTCGGTGAGCACCTCGACGCCCGCATCGACGTGGCCGGTGACGAAGTCCGTGGCGTTGGGGAGCAGCCGCCTGAGGCCGCGCACGACGGCGTTGTTCCAGTCGATCTTCTTGCGGTAGTTCGTCCACACGTCGTCGACCAGATCGAGGTCGTTGACGACGAAGGCGACCAGCACCAGGTCGGCCTCGAACAGGCCGTAGGCGCGGCCCTGATTCTCCAGGAACCGGAGCTGGTGGAAGGTCGCCCAGCCGGGGCGGCCGAACGGCAGCATCTCGACGCCGGGCGCGGCCTCGGCGACGCGGCGCTTCAGCTTCTGCCCCAGGCCCTGCTCGTAGGGCAGCCCGAATCCCCAGACGAAGGAATCGCCGAGCACCATGATGCGCGCCCGGGTGGCGCCGTCCTTCTCGGCGCCGGCGATCGGCTCGTTGAAGCCGAACGGGTTGCGGGCGGAGCGCGCGTCGCTGGGGCGCATGATGCGCCGGTCCTCGGCCTTGTACTTGGGCGGGATCCAGTGGATGGAGAAATCGTCGAGGGCGCTTGAGGCCAGCAGCGCCTCGAATACGCCCAAGAACACGGCGAGGCTCGCCGCCACCAGCCCGGCATTGATCGCCCATCGCCGCATCGTCGTTTGCTCCCGCATCGCCGTCGCCGGTCGCCCGGCCGCCGCCTCGGCGCGGCCAAGCCTAAGGTGCCGTCGCCCGATTGGATAGCCCTCAGTCCGTCTCGCAAAAGCGTGACCGGCGGGCAGACCGCGGGATAGACTTTGCCGGTCATGGCCAGATACGACTACGACCTGATCACCATCGGCGCCGGCTCCGGCGGCGTGCGCGCCTCGCGGCGCTCGGCGAATTTCGGCGCGCGCGCCGCGGTGATCGAGAACTCGCGCGTCGGCGGCACCTGCGTCATGCGCGGCTGCGTGCCGAAGAAGCTGCTGGTGCTCGGCAGCCACTTCGCCGAGGACTTCGAGGACGCCCGCGGCTACGGCTGGACGCCGGGCGAGGCCGGCTTCGACTGGGCGTCGCTGATCGCCGCCAAGAACAAGGAGCTCGACCGGCTGGAAGCGGTCTATCACCGCATCCTGCGCGAGGCCGGCGTCGCCGAGATCGCGGGCACCGGCAGGATCGCGGACGCGCACACCGTCGAGGTGGAGGGCCAAAGGCTGACGGCGGCCAACATCCTGGTGGCGACCGGCGGCTGGCCGGCGAAGCCGGACGTTCCGGGGGTCGAGCACGCCGTCACCTCCAACGAGGCGCTGGACCTGCCGAAGCTGCCGAAGCGCATCGCCATCGTCGGCGGCGGCTACATCGCCGTCGAGTTCGCCGGCATCTTCAACGGTCTCGGCGCCGAGGTCACCGAGGTCATCCGCGCCGCCAACATCCTGCGCGGCTTCGACGAGGACGTGCGCGAGACGCTGGCCCACGAGATGGAGAAGAAGGGCATCAGGATCCGCCGCGATTGCGTGGTCCGCTCCATCGAAACGAAGAACGGTGCCTTCAGCCTGCGCTTCGCCCACGGCGAGGAGATGGAGGCCGATCTGGTGATGTACGCGACGGGGCGCGCGCCCAACACCCGCAACATCGGCCTCGACGAGATCGGCGTCCGGCTCGACAACAAGGGCGCGGTGGCGGTGGACGAATACTCGCGCAGCTCGGTGCCCTCGATCTGGGCCATCGGCGACGTCACCGAGCGCAAGAACCTGACGCCGGTTGCCATTGCCGAGGGCGAGGCGCTGGCCAGGACGCTGTTCGGAAAGCAGCCGACGGCGATGAAGTACGAGAACATCGCGTCCGCCGTGTTCAGCCAGCCGCCGATCGGCACCGTGGGACTATCGGAGGAGCAGGCGGCGCGCAACGGCGACGTCGATGTTTATGTCTCCCGCTTCACGCCGATGAAGCACACGCTGACGGGCCGCGACGAGAAGGCGATGATGAAGATCGTCGTCGACCGGAAATCCGACCGGGTCGTCGGCTGCCACATGGTCGGCGCCGACGCGCCGGAGATCATCCAGGGCATCGCGATCGCGCTCAAGTGCGGCGCCACCAAGGCCGAGTTCGACGCCACCATCGGCATCCACCCGACGGCGGCCGAGGAGTTCGTCACCATGCGTGAGAAGCGGCCGTCCAGGGGCCAGATCGGGGCCTGAAGACCGTCTTCCCCGGCGTCGTCCGGCTTTCTTTTTCTGGAAAAATCCGGGCCCAGGCATTATATGGGCGGTCAACTGCCTGGGACCAAACGCATCGAAGGGGTTCGCGATGGCCAAAACCATGGCCAACAAATGGGCGCCGGACACGTGGCGGACGAAGGCGATCATTCAGGTGCCGGAGTATCCGGACCCTGAGAAATTGGCCGCCGTCGAGGCGCGTCTGAAGCGCTGCCCGCCGCTGGTGTTTGCCGGCGAGGCGCGCAACCTGAAGCGCGATCTGGCCCGCGTCGCCGCCGGCCAGGCGTTCCTGATGCAGGGCGGCGACTGCGCCGAAAGCTTCGCCGAGTTCCACCCCGACAACATCCGCGACACCTTCCGGGTGCTGCTGCAGATGGCGGTCGTGCTGACCTTCGGCGCGTCGTTGCCGGTGATCAAGGTCGGGCGGCTGGCCGGCCAGTTCGCCAAGCCGCGCTCGGAGCCGACCGAGACCCAGAACGGCGTGACGCTGCCGAGCTACCGCGGCGACATGATCAACGCCATGGAGTTCAACCCCGAAGGCCGCGTCCCCGACCCGGAGCGGCTGATGCAGGCGTACTACCAGTCGGCGGCGACGCTGAACCTGCTGCGCGCGTTCGCGCAGGGCGGCTACGCCGATCTGCACAAGGTGCACCAATGGAACCTCGGCTTCGTCGCCAATAGCCCGCTCGGCGAGCGTTACCAGGATCTCGCCGACCGGCTCGGCGAAACGCTGGCGTTCATGGCCGCCTGCGGGCTGACCTCGGAGACCACGCCGCAGATCCGCGAGACTGCCTTCTACACCTCGCACGAGGCGCTGATCCTCAACTACGAGCAGGCGATGACGCGCGTCGATTCGACCACCGGCGACTGGTACGACACCTCGGCGCACCTGTTGTGGATCGGCGACCGCACCCGGGCGCTCGACGGTGCCCACGTCGAATTCATGCGCGGCATCGGCAACCCGATCGCCTTCAAGGCCGGACCGTCGACCAAGGCCGACGAGATGCTGAAGCTGATCGACGTCCTCAATCCATCGAACGAGGCGGGACGGCTCACCATCGTCGCCCGCATGGGCGCCGACAAGGTGACGACGTTGCTGCCGCCGTTGATCCGCGCCGTCAAGCGCGAGGGCAAGACGGTGGCGTGGGTGTGCGACCCGATGCACGGCAACACGGTCAAGAGCGCCACCGGCTACAAGACCCGCGCCTTCGAGCGGATACTGGAGGAGGTGCATGGCTTCTTCGCCGTGCACCAGGCGGAAGGCACCTACGCCGGCGGCGTGCATTTCGAAATGACCGGCCAAGACGTCACCGAATGCACCGGCGGCGCGGTGGCGATCACCGAGGCGAATCTCTCGGCCCGCTACCACACCCACTGCGACCCGCGGCTGAACGCCAAGCAGGCGCTCGAACTCGCGTTCCTGCTGGCGGAGATTCTGAAGCAGGGCCGCGACCACGCCGCCCGGCGCGCCACGACCGCGCCGTAACGCGCACGAAACCTACTGCTTGATGTGCTCCAGGATGTCGAACAGGTCGGCGCAGGTGTCGGCGCCGTAACGCTTGGTGATCTGCAGCTTGCCGTTGTCGGTGTCCAGCGCCAGACGCAAGTCCGTCATCAGCGCGTTAAGGAACTTGCGGAAGCCGGTCTCGTTCAGCTCCCAGCCGGCGGCGGCGGGCGGCGTGCCGGGATCGGGCGGCGTCAAATGCCCATTGACCAGGTTGATGAACCAGGCGGCGCGCTTCTGGAAATCCTTGAAGTGGCCGGCGATGGCGATCTCGGCGTCGAGGCTGACGGCCTTGGCTTCGTTGTCCTTGTAGACGTCGTCCCAGTTGAACACACTCTTGCCGCCCGACTTCACTCGGTCGACGACGCGGCGGATCTTCTCCTGGAATTCCTCGACCACGTCCGGGCCGAGCATCATGCCGATGGCGACGAAGAAGCCGGGCAGAATGCGCCGCGAAATGTCGTCCGGGCCGAGCTTTTCGCCGTCCCGGAACAGGTGCGAGAACTTCTTCACCATCAGCCGGTCGAAGGGATAGTTGCGCTGCGAGTCCCACACCGCGCGCTCGCGCGCCTTCACGTAGACCTCGAACGACTTCTCGAACATGCCGCGCAGCGCCTGGGTCTGGCGGTTGAATTCCTCCTGCATGGCATCGATGTCGCGGATCGTCAGATGCCCGCCCCTGGCGCTGGCTTCCGTCTTCATGCGGTCGACGAAAGCGCCGACCACCGTCTCGGCGAGCGCCTTGCTGACGTCCTTCGGCGACGTCATGTCCATCGGCTTCGCCGGCGCCTTGGGTTGCGGCGGCGGCGCGGGGCGCGGCGGCGCGACGCCGACCTGCATCGGCGGCATCGCCGGGCGCGGGCCGGTGCCGGCGCCCATGCCGGGGTCCTGCGAGCGGCGATAGCCGCCGCCTTCGTTGGTGAAGAACTGGGCCCCCCCGCCGCCGGCGTTGTCGTACTCGGGATGCTTCGCCATGGCGGCGCCTAGAGTAGGAACTTCCGGGCCGGATTACCAGCCGCATGGACGGGCCGGCGGACCAGGGGCATCGTTGACAGCCTCCGAGCCGCCGCCCATGATCGCCCGCAAAATTCGATTTCCTTGAAGCGGTTATAGGGCCCGCGCCATGACCGACAGCCTCGCCATCGCCCTGGCGCAGATCAATCCCATCGTCGGCGACGTCGGCGGCAACGTCGAGCGCCTGAGCAAAGCCCGCGCCGAGGCCTCGGATCGGGGGGCGGACCTGGTGGTGGCGGGCGAGCTCGCGGTTTCCGGCTATCCGCCCGAGGACCTGGTGCTGAAGCGCGCCTTCCAGGACGCGGTCGAGGCCGGCGTCGCGGCGCTGGCCAGGGACACCGCCCAAGGCCCGGCGTTGATCGCCGGCGCGCCGTGGCGCGTCAAGGGCAAGCTCTACAACGCGGCGCTGCTGCTGGACGGCGGCAAGGTCGCCGGCGTGCAACTCAAGCATGCGCTCCCCAACTACGGCGTGTTCGACGAGAAGCGGGTGTTCGCCGAGGGCCCGCTGCCGGGGCCGGTGCCGTTCCGCGGCGTGCGCCTCGGCCTGATGGTGTGCGAGGACATGTGGGTGCCCGACGTCACCGAGTGCCTGGACGAATCCGGGGCAGAAATCCTGGTCGTCATCAACGGCTCGCCTTTCGAGACCGACAAGCACGACGACCGGCTCGGCCTCGCCGTCGCCCGCGTCGTCGAATCCGGGCTGCCGCTGATCTACGTCAACCAGGTCGGCGGCCAGGACGAGCTGGTGTTCGACGGCGCCTCGTTCGTGCTCGGCCGCGACAAGCGTTACCGCGCCAAAGCCCGGTCGTGGCAGGAGCAGATCCTGCTCACCAACTGGTCGCGCGCCGACGGCAGCTGGAGCTGCGAGCAGGCGGAGGTGGCGCCCGAGCCGGCGCTGCTGGATTCGATCTACCGGGCGCTGGTGCTGGGCTTGCGCGACTACGTCGGCAAGAACGGCTTCCCCGGGGTGCTGATCGGGCTTTCCGGCGGCATCGACAGCGCGCTCACCGCCGCGGTCGCCGTGGATGCGCTGGGCAGGGACCGCGTGCGCTGCGTGATGATGCCGTCCCCGTACACGTCCAAGGACAGCCTTGAGGACGCGGCCGAAGTCGCGCGCCGGCTCG
>DASWGT010000264.1:0-1530 GCA_036393575.1 Rhodospirillales bacterium
CCGAAAGCTGCGGCGTCGCCGCGTAACCGCTGGCGAAACCTGTCCGCATGATCAGCGGGCCGAGCGGATCGTAGGCGGGCAAAGCGCCGGCGGGCACGAGCAGCATCGGGTCGCTGCCGGCCTGCGGCGGCTGATAGGCGATACCCGGCGGCGGCCTGAGGCGCGGCGCCGGCAGAGCGGCCAGCATGACCCGGCCGCCGAACAGGCCGCCGTTGCCGCCTTCGCGGTAGGACGCGAGCAGCTTGTTGTGGTCGAGGCCGTCCATGTCGGCCGGACCCATGTAGTCGACCCTGACTTTGCCAACGCCGGCGGACTTGTAGCCAAGCATCTCCGCGGCCTTCGCCGAAAGATCGATGACCCGATTACGCACGAACGGCCCGCGATCGTTGACCCGGACGATCAACGAGCGGCCGTTGGCGATGTTGGTGACGCGCGCGTAGCTCGGCAGCGGCATCGTCGGATGCGCGGCGGTCAGCCCGTTGACGTCGTAGACTTCGCCGTTCGCGGTCAGCCGCCCGTGGAAGGCGGCCCCATACCAGGAGGCGGAGCCGGTCGCGGAATAGCTTCGATCGTCGCGCGGGATGTAGGTCTTGCCGGCGACGCGATAGGGTTTGCCGAGAAGCACGCGGCCGCCACCCTTGGGCACCGGCTGGCCGGCGGCAACCACGCGCGGGCTGGCGCGGCCATATTCGGCTTCGGAGAAATATTCCTTGGACCCCTGGCCGGGCGGCGACGATGACGAGCACGACGCCAAGACGGCGGCGGAAACCGCGAGGACCAGCGCGCGAACGGTGTTGCCGCTCACCATGAGGCGCGGCCCGCCATGCGCGACGGACGCCCACAGGCAGCCGCCGCCCCTGCGGCAACACAACCACCGACAGCCAATGCCAACGTCGCCCCTCGTCCCGCTCTGCCCCACCAGCACAGGATTGATCGACCGGCGACTCATAACGACCGGTTAACAATCCCCGTAAATTGAACAAATCCTTGGGCGTTTGGCAAGGCCCGGGTATGGTTGCGGCGGGGTTCGGGGGTTAGGTTGCCGCCGGCCGAGGTCGAAATCGCGAAGGCTTTCGTTTCGATCTTGCGAAGGCGTTGCGGGCGGTTCATGTGTGACCGGCGATGGATGGGTGGCCGAGCGGTTGAAGGCACCGGTCTTGAAAACCGGCAGGCCCGCAAGGGTCTCGTGAGTTCGAATCTCACCCCATCCGCCAGAACGCCTGAATGCGCGTCCAGACTGAAGCGCGGCCGGAGGGAATCGTCCCGCGCTCGGTTGGAATCGTCGGATCTGCGAGAGGTGTGGTCTTGAACGAAGGCATGCCCCCGGCGATGACGCCTGAGGAAATCCGCTGCTACAGGTCCCACCTGGAGCGGGCCGAACGCGTTGTCGAGTATGGCGCCGGCGGCAGCACCATGATGGCGGTGCGCGCCGGGGTGCACACGTACACAGTCGAGTCGGACAGCGCGTGGATCGCCCGTCTTCGGAGCCGCCCGATTGTCGTCCAAGCCGAAGGCACCGGCCGACTCACC
>DASWGT010000265.1:0-5371 GCA_036393575.1 Rhodospirillales bacterium
GCTGCGCATCGCCGCCGCCGACCTCGGTGCCCGCAACGTGACGGCGGAGGTGTTGGCGGAGACCGATCTAGGACTTTTGAAGAACGACGCCGAGCTGGCGGTGATCAAGATCATGGCCGGCTGGCCGAGGCTGGTGGAAACCGCCGCCGAGGCGCACGAGCCGCACCGCGTCGCCTATTACCTGCATGATCTGGCGATGGCCTTCCACGGGCTGTGGAACCTCGGCAACGACGATGCGCGGCTAAAATTCATCGTCGACGACAAGCCGCTGACGCTGGCGCGGCTGGCGCTGGTGCAGGGCGTGACGACGGTGATCGCGTCCGGGCTCCAGGTGATGGGCGTGTCGCCAGTCGAGGAACTGCGCTGACGGCGGCCATGGGCGGGTGCATCGAAGGCCTCCAGGCTCTGATCGAACGGGACGCCGACATCGCGCGCGCATTTCGGCTCGCCGGCCAGCCGACGCCGCGCAAACGGCCTCCCGGGTTCGCCAGCCTGCTCCGCATCATCGTCAACCAGCAGGTATCACAGCACGCCGGACAGGCTATCTGGCGGCGCCTCGAGGACGGCCTCGGCGACGTGTCGCCGAAATCTGTCCTCGGCCGGCCGGAGCGGCGCTTGCGCACGCTCGGCCTCAGCCGTGCCAAGGCCCGTTATGCGCGAGCGCTTGCAGGCATGGTCGTCAGCCGCGAGATCGATCTCAATGGGCTCAAGCGGCTCGACGACGACGCAGCGCGCGCCGAGTTGACCCGGGTGCCGGGAATCGGGCGCTGGACCGCCGATATCTACCTGATGTTCGCCCTCGGCCGGCCTGACGTATGGCCGGCCGGCGACTTGGCGCTAGCCGTCGCTGCCGAGCGGCTGCTGGGCCGCAAGCGCCGGCCAAGCCCCAAGGAAATGGAGACAATCGGGCACGCTTGGCGGCCGTGGCGGACGGCCGCCGCGCTGATGCTGTGGCACTTCTACCGCCGCCCGGAGGGAGGGCGCGAATCCGGAGATTGACTGCGTTTTCTGCTCTGTAGGGCCCCCAATCTGTGCTAGCATGATCAGTTACCAAGTCAACACGCTGGGGAGGTCCATCCATGCCGCGCTTCTTCGCAAAAGGCGCAACCGCGTGCCTTCTCTCGCTGATCGGGTTCGGTACCGGTGTCCTGCTGCAGCCGGCCGCCGCCGACGACAAGACGACACCGGCGAAGGCGCTCCAGGCGGCGACGAGCGAACCGGGCGTCAACGACCCCCTGGAACCGATCAACCGCGTCACCTCGGGGTTCAACGCGGTGGTCCGCGATGCGGTCCTCAATCCGCTGGTCGACGGCTACAAGGCGGTCACGCCCCAACCGGTGCAGTCGGCGATTTCGAACGCGGTCTCCAACATCAGTGAGCCGGTGACCGTCGGCAGCAGCTTGCTGCAGGGCGACACCGAAAACGCCGCGACGGCGACCAAGCGGTTCATCATCAACTCAACGATCGGCCTCGGCGGCACCGGCGACCCGGCCACCGACATGGGCCTCAAGCAGCACAAGAAGGACTTCGGCCAGGCACTGGGGGTCGGTGGTGTGGAACCGGGTCCGCATGTGGTGCTGCCGATTCTCGGACCGTCGAATCTGCGCGACGCCACTGGCGACGCGATCACCGCCCTTGTCAATCCGCTGCCGCTGGCGGCCAAGGCGGCCAGTAGCGGCGTCAGCTATTCTAACAACAAGGACGAGATCAAGGCGTTAACCTCCGGTGCGCTCGATCCGTACGTCGTCGAACGCGACGCCTATGAGCAGAACCGCCGCTACGAAGTCAACAATGGCGTCGTGCCGCTGGTGGACTTGCCGATCGTGGTCGAGGACGACAGGGACAATCGCAATGCCCGGTAAAGGGATTGGCGAATTTGATCCCGGACGCGACAGGGCATTTGACGTTTAAGGGGAGCCCCGCTGCCGCAGCGGGGTTTTTCTTTCCCTAGGGACGCTTCGGCGCACCATGGGGGCGGAGGAAGGAGGAGGGGGATGGCACGGCATGATCGTGGAGTGGGCAAGGAGCGACGCCGACACCAACGATTCCCGATTGCCAAAGGTCTCAACGCCAAAACCGATGGCGGACAGTATCCCGGCCGCCTCAAGGACATCTCAGCTGGCGGCGCCGGAGTTTATCTCGTCGAGTCCCTGGACGCGGGTGAGGACGTCACCTTGGAGATCGACGATCTCGGCTCCTATGCCGGCCACGTGGTCGGCCCGACCCGCTACGACCTGATTCCCATCGCCTTCGACAATGACGAGGAGGAACAGGACGAGTTGATCGCCGAAATCATGAAATGCCAGGGAGACGTGATCTCGGAAGAAGACGGCTGACGCCTGCGTGACGGACACAAAGAAGGGATGAGATGCCGGTGCATCGCCAAGGGATGCGCCCTCAGCGGTGGTTGCGCCTCATCTCGTGCTTGAGCATCTCGACCACGATCTCGCTAACGCTGGTCTGGCGGTTCTCCTTGACGCTGCGGCGCACCGCCATCTTACGGAGCTGATCGAGCATGTCCTCGGGAACGGAAATATACGTCCGATGCAACACCTCGTCACCGAGCAGCTTCGATCGGGTGTCGGCGTCCGAAGCTGTGCCGGCGGCGGTCGAGAAATTGGCGACGGCGTGAGCTTCGGCAGCGGTTGCCAGACAGCGCACGATGCCAAGCCGCCGGTCCGCGTGTAAGATGTACTGGGAGAGCTGCTCGCCGGCGAGCTTCACCGTGCGGCCATCGCGGGTAACGGTGACAGCCGAGCCGCGGCCATGAAACTGGCGCAGGGTGTCGAGCTGACGCTGCATTTCGCCGACGTAGGCGTTCCAGTCGCCACCCAGGTTCTGGTCAACGTGCTTGCGCACCGATTCATGGGTGTACTCGCCCCATAATGCGACGCGTGGGAACGGTGCGCAATCGTTGGCGGCGAGGGCCGGGAACGCTGAGGCCATGACGGCCACCGAACAAACTGCGGCGAAACGCTTGCCAATCATCGGTCGCTCCTAGCTCGTTATTAGTTAGTGTCCGCCGGGATACACAGCCGACCAGCGCCCATCGATTCGGCCAATTTTTACCCGCAAATCCTTAACATAGGCTTACAAAACAATGATTTGCCGGCGGATTTATGCGTATATTTCACCCCTCGTGGGGGTATTCCAGGCAGCCGTCCTGATTTCCGGCCAGGGCTCCGTAGGCGACCGCGAATCGCCGGATTTCCGGGAGAGAGGCGACGCCGGCGCCGGGCGGTGGCGACGGCGGCCGCGGCGGCGTCGACCGGTTGTCGGAAAAGGCGCCCGCAGATTCCGAGTTGACCGACCAAAATAGTCTTTTGTAAATTATCGGTGCCGGCCAGGCTCCCCGGATTGGGCGTCGTCAATCATGGGGATCAGAAATGGATTATTCTTCTCTGTTCGCCGCAGAATACGGCTTCTTCATCAAAATGACCGTCGTTGCCTTCGTCGTCATCGTCGCAGGCATCCTGATTCGCCGGGGCACGTCAGGCACCCGGCGAGAAGCTGATTAGTCTGGGCTGACGCCTAGGCGCGACGGCGGGGAATGGCGATTCCCCGACTGCTTGTTGCCATCATCGCGTTTCTCGATACGCAATCCCGGCGTTTCGCGGCCTGCCAGGGCCGCGGGTTCTGTTGTCGCCGATTGCGGCGAGCGGGGAAGGACGTTCGACGGCGGCGCGAATGGTGCCGGCGGTAGGAATCGAACCCACGACCTGATGCTTACAAAGCACCTGCTCTGCCAACTGAGCTACGCCGGCGCCGTGCCGCGAATCGGAGTATAACGCCTGTGCGGTAGCCGAAACAGTGGCCGGCCCGGCTGCCACCTAGCGCTGCCGGCGTTTCAGTTCGTAGAGCGCGATCGCCGCGGCGTTGGAAAGGTTGAGGCTGTCGGCACCGGGCATGATCGGCACCCGCAGCAACTCGTCGCAGGTGTCGCGGGTCAACCTCCGCATGCCGCCGCCTTCTGCGCCTAACACCAGCGCCACGCGACCCTCGAGCGATGCCTCGGCGAGGGTGCGTTCGGCCGTTGGATCGAGGCCGGCGCACCAGAAGCCGGCGTCTTTGAGCGCCCACAACGCGCGCGCCAAGTTGACGACGCGCAACAACGGTACCGTCTCAACCGCCCCCGACGCGGCCTTGACCAGTGCCCCGGTAAGCGGCGGCGCATTACGGTCCTGGGTGACCACCGCGATTGCCCCGAACGCCGCTGCCGAACGGAGCACCGCGCCGACGTTGCGCGGATCGGTGGCTTGGTCGAGGACGACAATGGCGTCGTCGTCGGCGGTGTTGCGCAGCACGTCTTCGAGCGACGACGGCGGCAGCGGCTTGGCCAGCAGCGCCACGCCCTGATGCACCGCCCCCGGCGTCAGTAGCCGTTCGATTTCCCCTCGGTCCACGGACTCTGGAAGCGGACGGCCGGGCACCGCGGCGTGCGCCCGGGCTATGGCGGCGGCGGCGCCGCCGGCGCCATTGGCGACCAGCAGCCGGTGGCAGGCGCGACGGGGGTTGGTGAGCGCGGCTTCGACTGCGTGCACGCCGTAGATCCAGAACGCACCGTCGGCACGCGAGAACGGCTTGCCCCGATGGCCATCGGCGGCTTGCGCTGAACCGTCGCCGGGCCCCGCCTGGGCCCCGGAAAACCAGCCACGGGAGCGCCGTCGCCGCGGCTTGCGGCCGGCCCTCGACATGCGATTATTAGAGGGGTGCGGTGGGTGCTTGCGTTTCGCCATGATTATCAGTACCATGCCGGAAATTCGACGGTCTGCAAGTGTCTCGGCGACGGGTTGCGCCGCCTTCCGGGCACGCGCGGATTCTTTTGCTGTCTTTAAAAACTTGATAAAGGATTGTATTTCCACCTTATTCCGGATGTTTCGCCTGCTGGCGCCCGACCAGTGGTCGGCGTGGTCGGATCAGCGAGTGCCAGGAGGGGTGCCCGAGTGGCTAAAGGGGACGGGCTGTAAACCCGTTGGCGTACGCCTACGTTGGTTCGAATCCAACCCCCTCCACCATCTCGTGAAAGCGCGGCCGGAAATTTGGGAAATCATTGGTACGAAGGGTCGGCTCGGAGCGCGGGTGTAGCTCAATGGTAGAGCAGAAGCCTTCCAAGCTTACGACGAGGGTTCGATTCCCTTCACCCGCTCCAACCCTTTGATTGGAGCGACGGACAATCAGAGTTTTACGGAATTCACCGACGAACGGAATCACGAGGAAAGAAAGACGGAGCGATGGCGAAGGAAAAGTTTCAGCGGACGAAGCCGCACTGCAACATCGGGACGATTGGTCACGTTGACCATGGGAAGACGACGCTGACGGCGGCGATCACGAAGGTATTGTCGGAGTCTGGGTTTGCGGAGTTCACGCCGTT
>DASWGT010000266.1:0-2116 GCA_036393575.1 Rhodospirillales bacterium
CCGCTTGTCCTACCCGTTCCACGCCCGGTCGCGGAAGTAGCGACGGATGATGCGTTCGAGCTTGGCGGCGCCGACCGGCGCCAGCGCCTTGGTCTCCTCGTGCGAAATCTCCTCGCCGGTCATGCCGGCGGCGAAGTTGACGATCGCCGAAAGTGCCGCGCAGCGCAGGCCGAAGAAACGCCCGAGGATGACTTCCGGCGCTGTCGACATACCGACGGCGTGGGCGCCGGCCAGTCGCGCCATGCGGATTTCGGCCGGCGTTTCGAACGAGGGACCCGAGAACCACATGTAGACGCCGGTCCAGCACTTGACGCCTTCGCGCTCGGCGGCGCCAAGGAGTTCGGCGCGGAGATCGGGGTCGTAGGCGGCGGTCAGGCCGACGAAGCGGTCGTCGGTCGGCTCGCCGATCAGCGGATTGAAGCCGGCGAACGAAATGTGGTCGGTGATCAGCATCACCTCGCCCGGGCCGACTTCGGTCCTGAGCGACCCGGCGGCGTTGGTGAGCATCAGTGTATCGGCGCCGAGCGCCTTCAGCGTCGCGATCGGCGCGCGCATGACGGCCGGGTTGCCGTCCTCGAAATAGTGACCGCGTCCGGAGAAGACGACGACCGCCATGCCCTCGAGCCAGCCGAGAACAACCTCGTTGGCGTGCGAGGAAACTTTCGACAGCGGAAAGCCGGGCAGTTCCGCGTACGGAATGCGTACCGACTCGGTGACGCGATCGGCGAGGCCGGCGAGTCCCGAGCCGAGCACGATGCCGGCAGCGTACGGGAGGTCGGCGGCGGCGCGGATAATCTCAGCGGCTTCGGAACCTTCGCCGCTCACACCGGATCCTCGAGTGAGAAGGCGGCCGGAAGCAGTTCGCGCATGGTGAAGGTCCGCGTCTGGCCGGACGGATCGCTGACGTGAACCGGCGTATCCGGCCCGGCGAACTCGGCAAGGCGTTGGCGGCAGCCGCCGCAGGGCGTGGTCAGGCGACCGTCGATCTTGTCCGCGACGACGCTGACGGCGGATATCTCACGCGTCGGCCCCGGCGGCGCGGCCGCGACCATCTGGGCGATGGCCGAGGTTTCCGCGCACCAGCCTTCCGGGTAGGACGCGTTCTCGACGTTGGCGCCGGCGTGGACGGTGCCGGCCGCAGTGCGCAGCGCGGCGCCGACGCGGAACTTCGAATAGGGCGCGTGGGCGTTGGCGCGAACCGCGCTCGCCTTGTCGAAGAGTTCGCGATCCATTGCATCCTCCGCAGGCGGCCGATTCAACATTAACGCATATTCGGGCGGCGTCGCACGGCGCGCAACCAGCCGACCCTTGGTGCCGACAGCGTGCCCGGAAGCCTCAACTCCCAGCCTTGCGGAAGATCAAGGCGGGGAGCCTGGTCGTTCGCAAGGGTGGCCAACCCTTGGAGTGCGGCCCGAATCTTTTCCATTTGGTGAAAGAATCTGCATGAAAATAACAGCGGATCGTGCAAATCTGGCCTTACCGAGGCCTGCGGAACCCGGAGTATCCGCAGGCTGCCCGGACCCGGGAAACCGGCGACGGCGATGTCGGGTTGTCAACCAGAGGTGGCGACCAGGACTGCGCAACCGAGACCAGGCAAGACCCGGGTGAAACCCGGAACCGAAACAACGATCCAGACCATGGAGGGACACTTGACGAACAGAGTAGCCAGTACGGCATTTGCCGCGATCATCGCCGCGGCGGCAATGGGCATGATGACGGCGCCGGCCTCCGCCTTCAAGGCGTGCCAGGTGACCGACACCGGCGGCGTCGACGACAAGGGCTTCAACCAGACCGCCTGGAAGGGCGTGCAGGACGCGCAGAGCATGCTCGGCGTCGAGGCCAAGCTGCTCGAATCCAAGGACGAGACCGACTACGTCCCGAATATCAACTCGTTCCTCGGCGAGAACTGCGACATCATCGTCACCGTCGGCTTCCTGCTCGGCGACGCGACCAAGGCCGCGGCCGAGGCGAACCCGGGCACGAAGTTCTCGATCGTCGACTATGCCTACGATCCGGTCATTCCGAACGTCCTCGGTCAGGTGTTCGCCACCGACGAGGCAGCGTTCCTCGCCGGTTACCTGGCGGCCGGCGTTTCGAAGTCCGGCATCCTCGGCAC
>DASWGT010000267.1:0-4643 GCA_036393575.1 Rhodospirillales bacterium
CGTGGCGGCAGTTTTCTTGGCGGGTGCCTTGGCGTCGGCGCCTTCCGGATCGCGCAGCACGTAGCCGCGGCCCCACACGGTCTCGATGTAGTTGGAGCCGCCGGTGGCGGTGGAGAGCTTTTTGCGCAGCTTGCAGATGAAGACGTCGATGATCTTCAGCTCCGGCTCGTCCATGCCGCCGTAGAGGTGGTTGAGGAACATCTCCTTGGTCAGCGTCGTGCCCTTGCGCAGGCTCAGGAGCTCGAGGATGCCGTACTCCTTGCCGGTCAGGTGGATCGGCTGGCCGCTGACCTCGACGGTATGCGAATCCAAATTCACGCTCAGCTTGCCGGTGGTGATCACCGACTGCGAGTGCCCGGCCGAGCGCCGGATGATGGCCTGGATGCGGGCGACCAGCTCCTTCTTATTGAAGGGCTTCGTCAAGTAGTCGTCGGCGCCGGTGCCGAGGCCCTTGATCTTGTTCTCGGCCTCGCCCAGGCCCGACAGGATCAGCACCGGCGTCTCCACCCGGCCGTCGCGCAGCCGGCGCAGCACCTCGAAGCCGTCCATGTCCGGCAGCATGATGTCGAGGACGATGATGTCGTAGTCGTAGAGCTTGCCGATTTCGAGGCCGTCCTCGCCGAGGTCGGTGGTGTCGACCACCATGCCGGCCGATTCCAGCATCATCTGTATGCTTTGGCGCATGGTGGCGTCGTCTTCGACGAGCAGGACGCGCATGGAGGGCCCCCGGTTTTTTTGTTAACGAATTCGTTAACCATATTCCGGGCCGGGCCGCCGCGCAAGGTTTTGGGCGCCGCCGCGGCATTGCGGGTTTCTCCGGCTCTTTCAAAGGCTTCACCGGGCGTCCCCGCAACCCGGGCGGGTCCGGATTCGCGGTGGAAGGCCAACGGCCGGCCTTTACCAAACCTTAAAGGGTCGCTTCCCATACTGGCCCCTCAAAGACATCGGGGACTATGCTCAGTGGTCCACAGCCGGGGTTGGTAACGACTCCACGGGGGTTTGGGTTGACCGTCTTCGGGACCACCATCGCCAAGGAAGTCGAGAGCCTGCCCGAATACAAGGTGTTCGGGAAGGTGACCGACGTGGTCGGCATGCTGATCGAGGTCGGCGGCGTGCAGAGCTCGCTCTCGGTCGGCGACCACTGCGAAGTCGTCGCCCGCAACCAGCGTCGGGTGCGCTGTCAGGTGGTCGGGTTCTCCAACAACCGGGCGCTGCTGATGCCGTTCGGCGCCATCGAGGGCGTCGGCATGGGCTGCCAGGTCGAGCTGACGTCCGCCGAGCCGGTGATCTATCCGTCCGAGGGCTGGCTGGGCCGCGTCGTCAACGGCTTCGGCGAGCCGGTCGACGGCAAGGGACCGCTGCCGGCGGGGCCGATCGGATATCCCATCCACGGCACGCCGCCGGCGGCCCACACGCGCAAGCGCGTCGAGGGCAAGATCGACCTCGGCGTCCGCGCCATGAACGCCTTCCTCACCTGCTGCCGCGGCCAGCGCCTGGGCATCTTCGCCGGCTCCGGGATCGGCAAATCGACGCTGATGTCGATGATGGCGCGCCACACCGCCGCCGAAGTCAGCGTCGTCGGCATGGTCGGCGAGCGCAGCCGCGAGACCCGCGAGTTCATCGAGGACCACCTGGGCGACGAGGGCATGGCGCACAGCGTCGTCGTCATGGCGACCGCCGACGAAAGCCCGCTGATCCGCCGCCAGGCCGCCTACGTGACGATGGCGATCGCCGAATACTTCCGCGACCGGAACAAGGACGTGCTGTGCCTGATCGACAGCATCACCCGCTTCGCCATGGCGCAGCGCGAGATCAGCCTCAGCGCCGGCGAGCCGCCGGCCAGCAAGGGCTACACCCCGACGGTGTTCGCCGAGCTGCCCAGGCTGCTCGAGCGCGCCGGGCCGGGCGCCGAGGGTCAGGGCACCATCACCGGCCTGTTCACGGTATTGGTGGAAGGCGACGACCACAACGAGCCGGTCGCCGACGCGGTGCGCGGCATCCTCGACGGCCACGTGGTGCTCGACCGCGCCATCGCCGAGCGCGGTCGCTATCCGCCGATCAACGTGCTGCGCAGCGTGTCGCGCACCATGCCGGCCTGCAACACGGCCGAGGAAAACGCCATCATCGGCCGCGCCCGGCAGCTGATCGCCGTCTACGAGGACATGGCGGAGCTGATCCGCCTCGGCGCCTACCGCCGCGGCACCGACCCGCAGGTGGACGAGGCGGTGCATTACTATCCGGGCCTCGAGAAGTTCCTGGCGCAACGGATCGACGAGCGCACCGATCTCGAGACCTGCTACCGGATGCTGGCCGAGATCCTGGACATCGGCGGCGGGCAGCCGGCCACCGGCGCGCCGCAACAAGCGCAACAACAAACAGCGGCGGCGGGGCAGCCGCCGAAAAAGTAATCGCGGAGGATTCCGGTCATGGCCAAGAACCTCAACACCTTGATTCGCCTCAACGAATGGACCGTCGACGAGCGCCGGCGCGAGCTCGGCCAGGTGCTGCGCGCGCTGGTCGAGCTCGAGGCCGGGCTCGAACGGCTGCGCCAGGAGGTGGTCAACGAGCAGAACGCGGCGATGGCGTCGCCCGAGGAGGCCGGATTCTTCTACGGCAACTACGCGCGCGCCGCGATCGGCCGCCGCCAGAGCCTCGACGACGGCATCCGGCGCATGGAGGCGCAGGTGGCGGCGGCGCGCGAGCGGCTGAACGAGGCCTATCGCGAGCTGAAGAAATTCGAGGTCGCGCAAAAGACCCGCGACCAGCGCGAGGCCCGCGAGCTGGCGCGCCGCGAGCAGGGAGTCCTCGACGAGATCGGCCTGACGCTGTTTCGGCTGAAGCAGGGCTGAGGGCCGACGCCGGCCGGAATGGAAGTTGCGACGCCTTCCGGCTGGCAAAACGGCGCCAAGCCATTGATCCGACATGCCTAATCGCCCCGGAAGAGGCCCGGATTCCGGTACGGAATGTAAGCATCCGTCAGCAAATGTAATCAGGCGGCCCAGCCGGTCCGTCCGCCCCCCGCGGCTACGTTGTTGATCCGCAGGGGTTAATCTGGCCGCGCCGGCAGGCGGGCCGTGGCGGCGAATGTAAACATGATGTAAGCATAAGCGCGAGGTTTCCTGCATTTGTCCTCATCCGCCTTTCCCCATTCACTGGCCCGTCACGGGCGCGCACGGCCGCCCGCCGGCACGTTCCTCCCGGCAAGCCGGAGTCGGCCGGGCGCCTTCCATGCCACCGGGTCGCATCCCCTTGAAATCCTTGATCGAGGACGGTCGCCGGCCACTGTTCACGATGTCCGAGAGCGATAGAACGTAACATGAACTTATGCCCCCCGGCGGCGTTGTCAAGGGGAATGGTCGTCGGGCAGCGTCTCGGTTTGGCCTCATCCTTCGACTGGCGCGCATCAAGACCAGCCGTCATGCCCCGGCGAAGCCCGGGGCATCCAGCATTTTCATGTCCTGGCTCCCCGCGTGCGCGGGCGTGACGACTCCACTTAACGGATTTAGGTCTACGCGCCCGGCAATCTCGACAACAGCGCCGCATTGTCCCAGCCGGGCTGGCGGTCCTCGATCATCACCTCGTGGGTGCCGACGCCCGGGTAGGCGCCTTCCGGCGCCGTCACCACCACCCGCGTCCAGCGCGCCACCAGCGCGTCGGCGAAGTCGCCGAGGATCGCCGTCGCCAGCTCCTCGAGCGAGCCCCACTCGACCGCCGTCAGCGTCTCCAGGTAGCGGCCGAAGGCGGCCGGCTCGACGATCGCCCGGTCGGGCACGTAGTAAATGGCCACCCGCGTCGCCTTGCCGTGGCCGAACGCCTGCACCGTGCCCTGGAGGCCGGCGACGTAATCGAGCGCGCCGCCGGGATTGGCCAGGGTCTTCAGATGCCCGCGCCGTTCATGCACGTCCATCGCCCGCGTCTCCTTGCCCTCGCTTACACGATCAGGCCGACGTGCCCGCTCGGCGCTTCCGGGCGGCCGATCTCGACGAAATTCGGCGGCGCCGCCTGGAAGCCGATGCCGCCCTTGATGCCGGTGACGTCGTTGGCATCCTCGAAGATGTCGCGGATGCCGTTCTCGATCTTCGGCGGCAGCCGGTTCTCGGTGCGCACGATCAGGTCCATGTGCTTTTCCTTCCGGTAGACCAGCCCATCGAGCTGCAGCCGGCCGAGGCGGCTGAACTCGATGTCGACGACGAAACGCGTGCCCTTGCGGCCCTTTTCGGCGTCCTCGTCGTCACCGGCCTGCCGGGTGTGCAGCTTGATCGGCTGCACCTCGGCGCCGTTGAAGAACGGGATCAGGAAGGTGCGCCAGTCGCCGGGCCCGCGCTCGTCGGCGACGCGCGAAATCTGGCCGAAGTCGTCGCCGAGTTTGGCGAGCAGGTCCGGCCTGAGGCGTTGCAGGATTCGCGCCGGACCGTCGCCGATCCAGCCGCGCAGGTCGCCGCCGGCCAGCGCCACCAGGTAGAACAGCATGTTGGCGCCGAGCGCAACGCCGGGGCGCGGCAGCACCGCCTGTGCCAGCTGCTGGGCGACCGCCGGGTTGGCTTCTTCGAGGGCGGCGAGGGTCTGCTCGAGCGCCGGCCAGCCGCCGTCGGCGAGCGGCGGCGGGGCCATGTGCCCGCCCGGGTGCTGCGGCGGCGACGGCG
>DASWGT010000268.1:0-1672 GCA_036393575.1 Rhodospirillales bacterium
TTCAGGTCGACCCGGCGAATCTCCCGCTGGTCGATCAGCTGTCGGATCTCCTGCAGCGTCGGCACGCTCATCCCTCCCCGGCCGAAGTCAGGTGCAGAGTGTGGCGCACGAGGGCGTCCAGCGCGACTCCGGAGCGCATCCGCGGATACAGCGCGACTCCTGGCCGCATCGCCGGGTGCTCGCGCGACTGGAGCGCATCTTCGGATGACAGCGCGATGCCGGGCCGGCAGCGCCCGTCGCCGCCGGCGCGACCGCAGCCGAACGCCACCACCCTGGCTCCCGCGCCCTCGAAACAAATCAGAAACAGTCGAGACACCCAGCGTTCACATGCAAGACGCAGCCGTGAAACAGGCTCTCCGTAGTCTCCGGCCTCGGGACCATAAGGAGGGCTACCACTTGTGCTGAAGAAACGATTGATTGGGGGCGCCGTCGGTGGCGCGCTCGCACTGGCGCTCGGATTCGGCGTCGCCAGTGCTCAAGAAGCGGACTTGCAAGCCTCGATCGACGAGCTTGCCTCCGCGATCGACATCGCCTGGCTGCTCATCGCGGGTGTCCTGGTGCTGTTCATGCAGGCGGGATTCGGACTCGTCGAGTCCGGCTTCATCCGCTCCAAGAACGTCACCAACATCCTGATGAAGAACACGCTGGACCTGTCGTTCGGCGCCATCGGCTATTGGGCGATCGGCTTCGGCCTCGCCTATGGCACCACCGAGTTCATCGACATCCAGTTCTTCGGCGGTGGAGACTTCTTCTTCCAGCCGGAAGCCAGCGGCGACTACGCGGGCTTCTTCTTCCAGTTTGCCTTCGCCGCCACCGCGGCCACGATCGTCTCCGGGGCAGTCGCCGAACGCACGAAGTTCGGCGCGTACCTCATCTACACGCTTGTCATCACCGCCGTCATCTACCCGATCGTCACCCGCTGGGTCTGGGGCGACGGCTTCCTCAGCGCCTACGCCAGCGACATCCAGTTCGGTGACAACGGCATGATCGACTTCGCCGGCTCCACCGTCGTCCACTCGGTCGGTGGATGGGCGGCGCTCGTCGCCGCGATCATGGTTGGCGCCCGCCGAGGCAAGTTCAACGCGGACGGGTCGGCGAATGCCCTCCCCGGCCACTCGATGCCGCTCGGCTTCCTCGGCGTCATGGTCCTGTGGATCGGCTGGTACGGCTTCAACGCCGGTTCCACGCTCGGCCTCAGCGGCGGCTTCGCGGACCTGGCGGCGCGCGTCGCCGTGACCACCACGCTCTCCGCCGGCGCCGGCGGAGCGAGCGCGATGCTGATCTCCTGGCTCCGCTACGGTAAGTCGGACTTTAGCCTCACGCTCAACGGCATCCTGGGCGGCCTCGTCGGTATCACGGCGGGCTGCGCCACCGTGGAACCGTGGGCGGCCGTCGTCATCGGCGTGATCGCCGGCGCGGTCATCGTCTACGGCGTCGCGCTGCTGGAGCGGTTGAAGATCGACGACCCGGTTGGCGCCGTGCCCGTGCACCTCTTCAACGGTATCTGGGGCACGCTGGCGGTTGGCCTGTTCACCGCGCAGGATCACCTCGGACCGAACTACGGCGACTCGGACGCCTACGGCCTCTTGCTCGGCGGTGGCTTCGAGCAGTTTGGCTACCAGCTGATCGGCGTGATCGCCGTTGCCGTCTGGACCATCGTCACCGCGGCGAT
>DASWGT010000269.1:0-1692 GCA_036393575.1 Rhodospirillales bacterium
ACCGGCACCGACGGGGTCAGTCAGGCCGGCGGCGGAATCCTGACCGGCGCTATCGGTATCGGCCAGCGCAGCCTGCTTCGTTACCAGCGCGACAAGGAGGCGGCCGCCGACCGCGCGGCATTCCAGTATCTGAGCGGCACCGGACAATCGGCCGCCGGCATGCTGGCAACGCTGAAGCGTCTGGCCGACCAGAACCTGCTCACCTCGCAGGGCGCCAACCCCTACCTGTTGAGCCATCCGCTGCCGCGCGAGCGCGTCATCGAACTGGAGAATATGCTGGCGCAATCGCAATACACTGGCGGCACGGATCCGGCCGAGCTTCAGGCCCGGCACGACCTCCTCCGCGCCAAGCTCGTCGGCTTCACCTGGCCGGCGCAGAATGTGCAACGCCGCTACCCGCTTGGCGACAACAGCCTCGCCGCCCGCTACGCGCGCGCCATCGTCGCCTACCGAACCGGCAAGCCGGGACCGGCCGTGGAGCAGATCGACGCCCTCATCGCCAGCGCCCCGAATAATCCTTACTTTCACGAATTGAAGGGCCAGGCGCTCCTCGAAACCGGCAGCCCGAAAGCCGCCATTGCACCGCTGCGGAAGGCGGTGTCGCTGGCGCCCAATTCCAATCTCCTGAAGGTCATCCTCGGCCAGGCGCTGGTCGCCACCGACGACCGGGCAGTCGCGGCGGAGGCCGTCAAATTGCTGTCGGTCGCGATGCAGGGCGATCCCGACGTGACCACCGGCTACCGGGCGCTCGCCCGCGCCTACGCCCTGCTCGACGACATCCCCATGGCCCAACTCGCCACGGCCCAAGGCTATTTCGCCGAGGGGCGGTACAAGGAAGCCCGGAGTCAGGCCGAACGGGCTCAAGCAAATTTGAAGACCGGCTCGCCGGCATGGCTTCGCGCCGACGACATCGTGTCCTATAAACCGCCGAGTTCGCCCTAAGGTCCGGACGCAAGGCGGCCGGAGAAAGACCCCATCGATGAAAACCACCCGGATTTTGGCCCTCGCCGTTGTGGCGGCGATTGCCGTTGCAGGCGCCGCCTATCTTTTCGGCGCGCGCTCGCTGACCGAGGGCACCGAATTTTCGACGGCAGCGGTCGCCGCGGAAACCGAACCCGGGTTGTCGGTGTCGCCAGCCGCCGCGCTCAGCCAGGCCCAGAAGAGCGAGGTCGAAGCCATCATCCGCGATTACCTGATCGCCAACCCCGAAGTCATTCGGGACGCCATCAACGAGCTGCAGCGCAAGGAAGCGGAAGCCGAGGAGGTCGCGCAAACGCAGACGATCATCGACAACTCGGAGCGGCTGTTCAGCGCGCCCGTCGACGTCGCCATCGGCAACCCGGACGGCGACGTGACCCTGGTCGAGTTCTTCGACTACAACTGCGGCTACTGCCGCCGCGCCCACGCCGACATGCAGGCCCTGATCGCCGGCGATCCAAATCTGAAGATCGTGCTCAAGGAATTCCCGATCCTCGGCGAGGGTTCGGTGCAGGCCGCGCAGGTGGCGGTGGCGGTGCTGCTGACAACGCCCGAGAAATACGGCGCATTCCAGGATGCCCTGCTCACCGAGCCCGGCCAGGTCGACGGCGCCCGCGCGCTGGCCGTCGCCGGCGACATGGGTCTCGATGCGACCGCCTTGTCCGCCATGGTCGACTCGGAGGAAGTCCGCGCCACCATCGCCGAATCGCACGC
>DASWGT010000270.1:0-3438 GCA_036393575.1 Rhodospirillales bacterium
CGAAACGGCCGCGAAGATGCTCGGCACGCGGCTTGCCACCTCGCAAACCGGCGGCGGCGGTGACTCGGTGCGGCGGGTTTACGTGGAGCAGGCGCTCACGCCGGCGCGGGAACTCTACGTCGCCATGGTGGTGGACAGGGCCACGGCCCGCGTGACCCTGGTCTACTCCGCCGACGGCGGCACCGACATCGAGGCCGGCGCCGCCAGGCAACCGGATTCCGTCAAACGCCTGTCCATCGATCCGGCCAAAGGGCTGACGGCGGCTGAGGCGAGAGAGGTGGCGCAGGAACTGGGTCTGACCGGAGACGCTGCCGATGCCGCGGAAAAAATGCTGGTGGGCATCTACGAAGCGTTCATCGATCTGGATGCCTCGCTCATTGAACTCAACCCGGTAGCCGTGTCCCGGGAAGGGGCGCTGGCGGCGCTGGACGCAAAAATGGCCTTCGACGACAACGCCCTGTTTCGCCACAAGGAGATCACGGACCTTCGGGACGCCGAAGATCCGGGCCGGCTCGAACGCGCGCGCCACGGCTTCAATTACATCAAACTCGACGGCGACATCGGCTGCCTGGTGAACGGCGCCGGGCTTGCCATGGCAACCATGGACGTGATCAAGGCCTGCGGCGGCCAACCGGCAAACTTCCTGGACGTGCCGCCGGTGGCGACGCGGGAGCAGGTGGCCGAGGCGTTCAAGCTGGTGCTGTCCGATTCCGGCGTCGCTGCAGTGCTGGTCAACGTGATCGGCGGCGGCATCACGCGCTGCGATGCGGTGGCTGACGGACTGGCCGCGGCCTGGCGGGTCATCGGCCGCAAGGTACCGCTGGTGGTACGGTTTGAAGGTACCAACCGCGACCTCGGCAAGAAAACGCTGCGTGACACCGGCGTCGACTTCATTGCCGCCGACACGCTGGTGGATGCGGCGAACAAAGTTGTGCGCGCCGCGTCGGGGAGGCCTTGATGTCGATTCTGGTCAACGCCGGCACCAAGGTAATTTGTCAGGGCATCACCGGCGAGCAGGGCACGTTTCACTGCGAACAATCCATCGCCTACGGCACCCGACTGGTTGCGGGCGTCACGCCCGGAAAGGGCGGCACCAGGCATCTTTACCTGCCGGTTTACGACCGGGTCGCCGAGGCTGTCGAGGCCACCGGCGCCGACGCCACCGTCATCTACGTGCCGCCGGTCCGCGCCGCTGATGCAATTATGGAAGCGATAAACGCCGGCGTCCCCTTGATCGTTTGTATTACCGAAGGCATACCGGTACTGGATATGGTGCGGGTGAAGCATGCGCTTGCATCTTCGGGGTCGAAGCTGGTGGGCCCCAACTCGCCCGGCATCATTACGCCGGGAGAGTGCAAAATCGGGATCATGCCGGGTCTCATTCATCGACGCGGGAAGGTCGGGATTGTTTCCCGCTCGGGTACCCTGACCTACGAGGCCGTGGCACAGACCACCGATGCCCGAATCGGTCAGTCCACCGTGATCGGTATCGGCGGGGACCCGGTGGTCGGCATGTCGTTCATCGATTGCCTGGAACTTTTCATGGACGATCCGCAAACCGAATGCGTCCTGCTCATCGGCGAGATCGGCGGTACCGAGGAAGAATCGGCGGCGGAGTACGTCCGCGCGGAAAAGCCGCGAAAACCGGTGGTGGGATTCGTGGCCGGCGTTTCGGCGCCGCCCGGCCGGCGCATGGGGCACGCCGGCGCCATCATAGCCGGTGGCGCCGGCGCCGCCGCAGACAAGCTCGAGGCCTTCCGCAGCGCCGGCATCCGGATTCCCGAGTCACCGGCGGTGATCGGCGACACTGTCGCCGCGGCACTCGGGTCCCGGAAATAGCCGGCTGCGGTTGTCGCGGCGGCGCAGGTAAGGGACGATACAAAGACAGCGTCACGGCCGGCGCGCCGCGAGAGTATCAAGCGTTGCGCGCACGCAGCCTGAATGCGAATCGCGTGATGCCGGTAACGAAAAACCGAAACAAGGTCAGAATGAAGTCATAAGGAACAGTGCCGATGGCCGGCGAGCGAAAACAGCCCAGGAAACGCCGTCACCCCGGATCCGGGCGCGGGCACGGCCGCGCGCAGCCCAAGGGCCGCCAGGTCGATCCGGATGCCGCTGACGAAATTCGCGCCCTGTTGGGTGATCGGCCCCGCCAACGGGATTTGCTCATCGAGTATCTGCACCTTATCCAGGACCGCCACCACTGCCTGAGTGCTGCGCATCTGGCGGCGCTGGCAGAGGAAATGCGCCTTTCCATGGCGGAGGTCTACGAGACGGCAACCTTCTACGCGCACTTCGACGTGGTAAAGGAGGGAGAAACGCCGCCGCCTGCGCTGACCATCCGTGTGTGCGACAGCCTGAGCTGCGAAATGATGGGGGCGCAGGCGCTGCTGAAGGCTCTCCAGGGAGAGGCAGGCGAAAACTTTCGCGTGCTGCGCGCGCCTTGTATGGGTCGCTGCGATACCGCGCCGGTGGCCGAAGTCGGACATCACCACGTGGATCACGCGAGTGCCGAAAGCGTGCTTGCCGCAGCCGGTGAAGGCTGCACCCATCCCGTGATTCCGGATTACCGTGCCTTCGACGCCTACGCCTCGGACGGCGGTTATGCGCTGTTGCGGGCCTGTACCGGCGGCGAGCGCGATTTCGAATCGGTCGCCAAAGCGCTGGACGATTCCGGGCTGCGGGGCCTGGGCGGCGCGGGCTTTCCCACCGGGCGCAAGTGGCGCATCGTGCGCGGCTATCCCGGTCCGCGGCTGATGGCAGTCAACGCCGACGAGGGTGAGCCCGGGACCTTCAAGGACCGCTATTACCTGGAACGGGACCCACACCGGTTTCTCGAAGGCGTGCTGATCGCCGCCTGGGCGGTGGAATGCGAGGCGGTGTACATCTATCTTCGTGACGAGTACCCGGCGGCGCGCGAGATCCTGCTGAAAGAGATCGCCAGGGTAGAGGAGGCGGGGCTCGCTTCGCACGCGAAAATCCATCTGCGCCGCGGCGCCGGCGCGTACATCTGCGGTGAAGAGTCATCGATGATCGAATCCATCGAAGGCAAGCGCGGGCTGCCGCGCCACCGTCCGCCGTATGTCGCCGAACTCGGACTGTTCGAACGCCCGACCCTGGTGCAAAACGTCGAGACCCTGTACTGGGTGCGCGACATCGTCGAGAAGGGCGCCGACTGGTTCGCGAGCCAGGGGCGAAACGGCGGCAAGGGACTTCGCAGCTACTCGGTTTCGGGCCGGGTCAGGGAACCCGGTGTCAAACTGGCCCCCGCGGGCGTCACCGTGAGAGAACTCATCCATGAGTTCTGCGGCGGCATGGCGGACGGTCATACGTTCAAGGGCTACCTCCCCGGCGGCGCCTCGGGGGGCATTCTGCCTGCCAGCATGGGCGATTTGCCGCTGGACTTCGGCAAGCTCGACGAGTTCGGCTGTTTCGTGG
>DASWGT010000271.1:0-31691 GCA_036393575.1 Rhodospirillales bacterium
CCCGGGGCGCAAAGAACCAGTTTCAGGCAATCCCAGACTGCCGAAAGGTTAACACGGTTGTTACTTATTGCAAAGGGATAATCGCGTCATTTATCGTCATTTATCGTCATTTCCGGCGGCAACTCCTTGGATCGACCACGAACGACCGCCAGCATCGGGAACGGTTGCACCGGGGTGCCCGAATTCCTGTTCACGAGGTCCAAGAGCGGCCGGCCGGCACCAGCCGGAGGTTGAAACAAATATAGAACGACATAGGATAATTGTCAAGAGCCTTTTTTAAATTCCTATGAACGCCACCCACGCCGGCCCGTGAATCGCCCGTGCGATGTCGACCGGGATCGGGCGGCCGGGCGCGGGGTCCTCGCCATGAGGCCACGCGAGTCGAAGGGTGCGCTTGACCTTCCAGTGTCTGGAAGCCTTACATAGAGCTTCCAGTTTACTGGAATGTTGAACCGGGCGGCGATCCCAGACCGCCTCTGCCATCGGGAATTCGGACATGACCGATCACGCCGGCCCCCACGGCCATCACCAGCACCATCCGCACCACGACGCAAGCACGGCGGCGGCCAAGGACCCGGTGTGCGGCATGAGCGTCGACCCCAAGACCAGCAGGCATCGTTACGACTATCAGGGACAGGCCTTTTATTTTTGCTGCAACGGTTGTCTCGAGAAGTTCAAGGCCGACCCGGACGCCTACCTGAAGCCGAAACCGAAACCGCAGCCGGCGGCGAAGGCTCCGGCTGGCGCCAAGTACACCTGCCCGATGCATCCCGAGATCGTGCGGGACGGTCCCGGCGACTGCCCGATCTGCGGCATGGCGCTGGAGCCGATGACGATTACCGCCGCGTCGACCGAAGAGGAAAACCCCGAGCTGGTCGACATGACGCGGCGGTTCTGGGTCGGCACGGGGTTCACGGTGCCGATCGTGATCCTGGCCATGGGCGACGCGGTCCTCGGCGACTGGATGGGAATTGCGATCTCGCGCCGTCTCGCCGACATCGTTGAGCTGGTCCTCGCCACCCCGGTGGTGCTGTGGGGCGGCTGGCCGTTCTTCGTGCGTGCCTGGAAATCGATCGTCGGCAAGCACCTCAACATGTTTACCCTGATCGGCATCGGCGTCGGCGTCGCTTATGCCTACAGCGTCATCGCGGTGCTGTTGCCGGGAATCTTCCCGGCCGCCTTCCGCGGGCCCGAGGGCGGCGTCGCCATTTACTTCGAGGCGGCGGCGGTGATCACCGCCTTGGTCCTGCTCGGCCAAGTGCTGGAGTTGCGCGCCCGCAGCCGCACCAGCCTTGCCATCCGGGCGCTGCTCGACCTGGCGCCGAAGACGGCGCGCCGCATCCGTGCCGACGGCGGCGAGGAGGACGTGCCCCTCGATCAAATCATCCACGGCGACCGGCTGAGGGTGCGCCCGGGCGAAAAGGTGCCGGTGGACGGCGTCGTCCTTGAAGGAAGAAGCTCGGTCGACGAATCGATGATGACCGGCGAGTCGGTGCCGGTGGAGAAGGGCGTCGGCGACAAGGTCACCGGCGCCACCGTCAACGGCACCGGCGGCTTCGTCATGCGCGCCGAGCGCGTCGGCGCCGAGACGCTATTGTTCCAGATCGTGCAGATGGTAAACGCGGCGCAACGCAGCCGGGCGCCGATCCAGCGCCTCGCCGATGTCGTTTCCGGCTACTTCGTGCCAGCCGTCGTCGTCGTGGCGATCGTCACCTTCGTCGTCTGGTCGCTGATCGGCCCGGCGCCGGCGATGGCCTATGGGCTGGTCAATGCGGTCGCGGTGCTGATCATCGCCTGCCCGTGCGCGCTCGGGTTGGCGACGCCGATGTCGATCATGGTCGGAACGGGGCGCGGCGCCACCGCCGGGGTGCTGATCAAGAACGCCGAGGCGCTGGAAATCATGGAGAAAGTCGACACCCTGGTGGTCGATAAGACCGGCACCCTCACCGAGGGCAAGCCGAAGCTGGTCTCCGTCGTCGCCGCCGAAGGAACCGACGAGAAAACGCTGTTGCGTCTCGCCGCCAGCCTGGAGCGCGGCAGCGAGCACCCGCTGGCGGCGGCGATCGTCGCCGGCACCTTGGCGCGTGGTGTCGAACTCGCGGATGCCAAGGATTTCCGTTCCGAGACCGGCAAGGGCGTCGCCGGAACCGTCGACGGCCGCAAGGTCGCCCTCGGCAATGCGAAGATGATGGCCGGCCTCGGCGTCGATGCGGGCGCACTTTCGGCGCGGGCGGAAGAATTGCGCGGCGACGGCCAGACGGTGATGTTCGTCGCCGTCGACGGCAGGATCGCCGGCCTGGTCGGCGTCGCCGACCCGGTCAAGGACTCGACGCCGGAGGCGGTGAAAGCGCTGCAGGACGACGGTGTACACATCGTCATGCTGACCGGCGACAATGCGGTGACGGCCAAGGCGGTCGCCAAGAGGCTGGGCATCGACGATGTCGAGGCCGACGTGCTGCCCGACCAGAAAGGACGAGTGATCCAGCGCCTGCAAAAGGCCGGCCGCATCGTCGCCATGGCCGGCGACGGCATTAACGACGCGCCGGCGCTCGCCCAGGCGCAAGTCGGCATCGCCATGGGCACCGGCACCGACGTCGCCATGGAAAGCGCCGGCGTCACCCTGGTGAAGGGAGACCTGCGCGGCATCGTCCGGGCGCGGCGGTTGAGCCGGGCGGTGATGCGCAACATCCGCCAGAACCTGTTCTTCGCCTTCGCCTACAACACGCTCGGCGTGCCGGTGGCGGCGGGCGTGCTGTACCCGTTCTTCGGCATGCTGTTGAGCCCGATCATCGCCAGCGCCGCCATGAGCCTGAGCTCGGTGTCCGTGATCAGCAACGCGCTGAGACTGGGCAAGGCCCGCCTGTAGTAAAGGGGATGACCGCCGTGAGGATCGAGCCGAAACCGGTCCAGTCCTATCCGTGGTACCTGAAGCCGTTCTTCTGGAACCAACGGCGGAAATACGGCCAGGTCCTGACGCCGGCGTTGCTGTGGGCGCGAAACCCGCTGTTGTTTCTCGCTGTGGCGGCTTTTGTCGGCATTTTCGAACGAAAGTCCTCGCCGTTGTCGCCGCGGTTGCGGGCCCTGGTCATGACGCGGATATCGCAGATCAATTGGTGTCGGTTCTGCGAGGATCTCAATGCCGCGACGTTGCTGAAGCGGGGAGTTGCGCCCGCCAAGATGCAGGCCTTGGATCGGTGGCGGGACAGCAACCTTTTCGACGCGGACGAGCGCATGGTTCTCGAATACGCCGAAGCCATGACCCGATCCGACCTGGCGGTGGACGACACATTGATGGAACGCCTTAAGAGCCGCTTCGGCGATGACGCGTCGGTCGAGCTCACCGGCCTGATCGCGTTCCAGAACATGTCGAGTAAATTCAACAGCGCGCTCGCCGTTCCGTCGCAAGGCTTTTGCCGGCTGCCGGAAGCAGCGGCGCAACCGGGCGGACAAGCCGGGACGTGAACGGAGGAACCACATGAACATCGGAACCGCAGCCGGCAAATCCGGCGTCACGGCGAAGACCATCCGCTACTACGAAAGCATCGGCCTGATCCCGCGGGCGGCGCGGGCCGAGAACGGCTACCGCCACTACACCGACGTGGACATCGCGACGCTGAGATTCATCCAGCGCGCCCGGCGGCTCGGCTTCTCGGTCAAGGACGTCGGCAACCTGCTGGAACTGTGGCGGGACAGGAAGCGCAGCAGCGCCAGCGTCAAGACTGTGGCGATGAACCACATCGGCGAGATCGAGAAACGCATCGGCGAGCTCGACTCGATCCGCCGCACGTTGGTGGACCTCACCGCCCGTTGCCACGGCGACGAGCGGCCGGAGTGCCCGATCCTCGACGACCTTTCCGGCGACGACGGCAGGGCGGGGTAGCGGCCCCCCACCCGCTCGCTGCCGCTCGCGGCCTCCCCCGCAAAGGGGGAGGCGAGTAACCTCCCCCTTGATGGGGGAGGTCGGCGCGAAGCGCCGGGCGGGGGTGTTGGGCGTGGTGGTATTACTGCCTACGCCTGATCGTAGCGGGCGCGGGCGATGATGTCGTCGAAGGCGACGCCGGATGGCAAGGTGCCATAGGTACGGCCCCAGTCACCGCCGAGGCGGGAAGCGCAGAACCCGTCGGCCACGGCGGCCGGAGAAAATTGCGTCAGCAGCGCGCCTTGCAGCGTCAGCGCCATCCGCTCGGCGATCCGGCGCATCTGCGATTCGTCGCGCGGTTTCCCGGCAAAATCGTCCTTGAGGGCGTCGATGGCGGCATCCAGCCGCCTGTCGCCGCCGCGCGCCGCCTCGATTTCCGCGACAAACGCGGCGATCGAGTCCGGCTCGCGCTCCATGGCGCGCTGGACGTCGAGGCAGATGACGTTGCCCGAGCCCTCCCAGATGCTGTTGACCGGCGCCTCGCGGTAGAGCCGCGGCATCGGCGAGTCCTCGACGTAGCCGCCGCCGCCGTGGCACTCCATCGCCTCGTAGACGTGGTTGGGCAGGCGCTTGTTGATCCAATACTTGGCGACGGCGACCGCGATGCGTGAAAAGGCGCGCGCCGCCTCGCTGGTTCCCGCTTCGTCATAGCTGCGGGCGATGCGCATGACGAGAACCGTCGCCGCTTCGGATTCCAGCACCAGATCGGCAAGCACGTTCTTCATCAGCGGCTGTTCCGACAATAGCCGCTGGAAGACGACGCGGTGGCAGGCGTGATGGACCGCCAGCACCGCCGCCTGGCGCATCATCCCGGCCGGCGCCGTCGTGGCGTCGAGGCGGGTGTGGTGAACCATGTCGATGATGGTACGCACGCCGCGTCCTTCCTCGCCGACCAATCGGGCAAAGGTGTCGTCGTATTCGATTTCGCTGGAAGCATTCGAGCGGTTGCCGAGTTTGTCCTTCAGGCGCTGGATCAGGAAAATGTTGCGGGTGCCGTCGGGCCGCCATCGCGGCACGAAAAAGCACGAAAGTCCTTTATCCGCGTAAGCCAAGGTCAGGAACGCATCCGACATCGGCGCCGAGCAGAACCACTTATGTCCGCGCAGCCGGTACTCGGCGCCCGGTCCGCCGGCGCCGATCGCCGCGGCGCGGGTGGTGTTGGCGCGCACGTCGGAGCCGCCCTGTTTTTCGGTCATCGCCATGCCGATGGTGGCGCCGGTCTTTTCGGCGGCCGGAAGGCACCGCGGATCATAGGCGTCGGAAAGGATGCGCGGCTGCCATTCGGCGGCGATGTCCGGCTGGCGGCGCAAGGTCGGGATCGAAGCATAGGTCATGGTGATCGGGCAGCACACCCCGGCTTCGGCCTGGGTCAGCAGGTATTCCAAAGCCGTGTGCGCGACGTGGCCGCCCGGGCGCTTGGCGGTCCAGGCAATCGAATGGACCTCGTGCGCCGCCGCCAGCCGCATCAAATCGTGGTAAGCCGGATGGAACTCGACTTCGTCGATGCGCCGGCCAAAAGCATCGAACGTCCGCAACTCGGGACCATGCCGGTTCGCCGCGCGGCCGAGCTGGATGATCCTGTCGTCGCCGGCGAGCGCGCCCAGGGCGCGCACCTTGTCCTCGGCCCAGCCGGCGCCCTCGCGGGCGAGCGCCGCCTTCAGCGCCGGATCGCCGTCGTAGAGGTTGTGGCCCTCGAAGGACGGGGGCTGATTGGTGACCTCGTGAGTGCCGAGGCGGGCGATCGGATCACGCGCCGACATGGGCTACTCCCGAATGGCGGCGCGCGCCAGGGGCCGCACCGCGCCGGAGCGCCGTGGTGGCGTTCACCACGGTCGGCAAAGAATCGGCCCCCGGTTTGGGCCTGTCAACCGCTAGGGTGGGGGGACGGCGGAATGACGAAAACGGACCCTGCGGTCGGTATGGGATCAAGCGCCGACCATCGCCGTTCTCGACTTCTTAACGGTTCCGGCGGATGATTATGGGTATCGATTCCGATAGGCGGCGGCTCCGCGTGCCGCCCGTCGGGTTGCCATCTCCGATGGAAGGGCGCAACCGGTCCGCAGTTCGGCCATGGACAAAGACAAAGAGAAGCAATTCGAGATCGATCCGAAAACGTACGAATGGACGATCAAGGCCTTTACGACGCTGAAGAGTCGTCTCGGCGTCAAGATCCGGTTGCACCAGAAGGAAGGACAGATCCAGACCGGGCAGATTTTCCTGTTCAACCATTTCGCCCGTTTCGAGACCTTCATCCCGCAATATCTGATCTACGATGAAACGGGTGCGTATAGCCGTGGCATGGCGGCTTCGGAGTTTTTCCGCGGCGACGACTTCTTCTCGAACTTCCTGCGCAGCGTCGGCGCCGTTCCCAACCGCTTTCCCGGGCTGCTGCCGTTCCTCGCCAAGGAGATCCTGCACGGCCGCAAGATCATCATTTTTCCCGAAGGCGGCATGGTCAAGGACAAGCGGGTCATCGACGGCGCCGGCGACTACAACATCTATTCGCGCACCGCCAAGGAACGGCGCAAGCACCATTCGGGGGCGGCGGTGCTGGCGCTCAATCTCGGCGCCTTCAAGGGCGCGCTCCGCGACATAGAGGAAGAAGGAGACCGGCCCTGCCTGCAAAAATGGGCGGACCGGCTCGATTTCGCCTCGGTCGACGAACTGATGGTAGCGGCCCGCCAGCCGACGTTGATCGTGCCGGCCAACATCACCTTCTATCCGCTCCGCGTTACCGACAACGTGCTGCGCAAGGGCGTCGAGCTGTTCACTGGCGGATTGAGCAAGCGGTTCTCGGAGGAGCTGTTGATCGAAGGCAACATCCTGCTCAAGGAAACCGACATGGACCTGCGCCTCGGCGAGGCGATCTCCACGGATACCCATTGGGGGTGGTGGGAACGAAAGTTCATCTCGCGCCTGGTGTGCCGGATCGACTCCCTTGACGATCTGTTCGCCGTCAAGGCCGACAAGGGCAAATGGGCCGACAGGATGGTCGCCAAGTGCACCGGCCGGCTCACCATCGGCACGCGCGACGCCTACATGCGCGAAATGTATGCAGGCGTCACCGTCAATCTGAGCCACCTGATTTCACGGCTGATGATGATGTACGTGGAGAAGGGCTGGACGGAAATCGGCCGCGACCTATTCCACAAGACGCTCTACCTTGCGATCAAGAATGTGCAAAAGGACGGCTCGCTTGCGCTCCACGACAGCGTTACCAACCCGGTCATCTATCGCGGCCTGATCGACGGGCATTGCCCGGGCCTGGAACAGCTTTTGACGGCGATGGTTGCCTCGAATCTGGTGGAGATCGACTCCGAAAGCTACCGGTTCCTGCCGAAGCTCGTCGAGGAGCAGGAATTCGACGCGGTGCGGCTGGAAAACATCGCCGCCGTCTACGCCAACGAAATGGCGCCGATCACCGGCGCGCAAAAAGCGCTGGAACAAGCGATGGCGGCGGCCCCCGACATCGACGACCAGGCCCTGGCGCGCCTGTTGTTCGACGACGAACTGGTGTCCTTCGCCTCCGACTGGAAGCGCTTCCGGAAAAAGAAACACGAGGCAATCAACAGTCAGGAGACGGCGACGGAGAGCGGCGAGCCCTATCTGATCCTGCCCGAGGGCAAAAACAGCGTCGGCGTCGTCCTGGTACACGGCTTCCTGGCGTCGCCGGCGGAGCTCAGGGAATTCGGCGAAAAGCTGGCGGCCGCCGGCTATCCGGTCCTCGGCGTACGGCTGAAGGGGCACGGCACCTCGCCGTGGGACCTGCGCACGCGAAGTTGGCGTGATTGGCTGGACTCGGTGCGCCGCGGCTACCGCGTCATGTCGACGTTTGCCGACAAGGTGTGCGTGATCGGGTTTTCCAGCGGCGGCGCCCTGGCGCTGATCCTGGCCGCGGAACAGCCAAAAAGGCTGGCCGGGGTGGCGGCGGTGTCGGCGCCGCTGAAGTTCCGCAACAAGAACCTGATCTTCGTGCCGCTGGTGCACGGCGCCAACGTGCTGACCCGGTGGATGTCGACGTACGAGGGAGTTTTCCCGTTCCGCGTCAACGATTCGGAGCATCCCCAAATCAACTACCGGAACATCCCGATCCGCGGGCTTTTCGAGGTGCGCCGGATGGTCGAGGAGCTGAAAAACAGGCTGCCGAACGTGCAGGCGCCGGCGCTGATCATTCAGGGCACCGACGACCACGTGGTCGACCGCAAAAGCGCCGACCTGATCCACGGCAAGCTCGGTTCGCGGTCGAAGGCGCTATTCATGGTCGAGGCGGCGCGGCACGGCATCCTCAACGAGGATATCGGCGGCACCCAGGACAAGCTGACGTCGTTTATCGCCTCGCTCAAAACCTGAGAGCGCGGGGCTCACCGTCACTTCAACGCCAGATAGGTTCCCGGATCGAACGCGTCGACCTGGATCGCGTCGTCGCGCGCCTTTTCGGCGGCGGCCAGGCGTGCGTGCTCGTCCTTGGTGATGATGCCCTGGGAAAGCGCCTCGTCGGCCATCTCCTCGCGCGGCAGGTCGCCCAATCTGCGGGTTCGGGCGGCTTCGCGAACCTTGTTCTGCACGTGTTGGGCGGCGACAACCAGATCGAGGGCGCTCTCCAGCTTGCCGAGGCCCGGCTCGTCGGTTTTGGGGACGTAAATGTCCGAGGTCAGGTGCAGACGCAGTTCCTTGTCGTCCAGGAGGTCGCGCGCCACCCGGGCGCCAAGGTCGTCGCTCGGCGGACGACGCCGGGCGCCCAGCGGAAACACCAGCGGGCACAGGATCGCCGCCGCGGCGCGGTTGGGGAGGTTCTCGATGACGCCGCTCAGCGCTTCCTGGACCTTCCACAGCGCCCACTGCAGGGACCAATCGAGCACGACCCGATCGCGCGCCGGACGGCCTTCGCCGTGGAAGCGCTTCAGCGCCGACGAGCCGATGTACATCCAGGCCAGGGCGTCGGCCATGCGGCCGCTGATTTTTTCGCGCCGCTTCAGCGCCCCGCCCAAGGTGGCCAAGGCGACATCGGTGATCAAGGCGAACGCGGCGCTATAGCGGGTGATGGCCCTAAAGTAGCCGGCCGTGGAATCGGAAACCGGCGCCGATGCCAACCTGCCGCCGGTCAGCGCCAGGAAGAACGATCGCGCCATGTTCTTGTAGACGAAGCCGACGTGGCCGAAGAACGCGCGGTCGAAGCCCGGCAGGTCGTTTTCGGCGACCGTCACCATTTCGTCGTGGACGAAGGGGTGGCAGCGGATGGCGCCCTGCCCGAAAACGATCAACGAGCGGGTCAGAATATTGGCGCCCTCGACGGTGATGGCGATAGGAACGCCGATGAAGCCGCGCCCGAGAATGTTCCGACGACCCCGGCAAATCGCGGCTCCGGCCTGGATGTCGAACGCATCGTTCAGGCGGTCGCGCATGCCATCGGTCAGATACGCCTTGACGATGGCCGAGAGCACGGCCGGCTTGGCGCCGGCGTCGACGGCGCCACAGGTCAGTACCCGGGCGGCGTTCATGAAATAGGCGTAGCCGCCGATCCGGGCCAACGCCTCCTCGATGCCCTCGAAGCGTCCGATCTGCATGTTGAACTGCTCGCGCACGGTGCCGTAGGCGCCGGTCACCCGCGTCGCTAATTGCGAGGCGCCGCAGGACAGCGACGGCAGCGACACCGAGCGGCCGGCGGCCAGGGATTCCATCAGCATCCGCCAACCGATCCCGACGCCTTTTTGGCCGCCGATGACGTAATCCAGGGGAACGAAGACGTCGGTGCCGGAAACGGGTCCGTTCTGGAACGGCACGCCCATCGGGTCGTGGCGGTTGCCGATGACGAGGCCCGGGGTGTCGCGGGGGATCAGGGCGCAGGTGATGCCGATGTCCTCGACCTTGCCCAACAGGTGGTCCGGGTCGTAAAGGCGGAAGGCAAGGCCGACCACCGTGGCCACCGGCGCCAGCGTGATGTAGCGCTTGTTGAAGGTCAGGCGGATGCCGGTGATCTCCTTGCCCTTCCATTTTTCCTTGCAGACGATGCCCTTGCTTTTACCGCTGGCGGCGTCGCTGCCGGCGCCGGGCTCGGTCAACGCGAAACACGGAATGTCCTCGCCGCGGGCGAGACGGGGCAGGTAGTGGTTTTTCTGCTCTTCCGTGCCGTAATGAACCAGAAGCTCGCCGGGGCCGAGCGAGTTCGGCACCATGACCGTGACGGCGGCGGTGATGCTGCGGCTCGACAGCTTGGTGACGACGGCGGAATGGGCGATGGCGGAGAAGCCCCTGCCGCCGAATTTCTCGGGTATGATCATGCCGAAGAAACGCTCGCGCTTCATGTAATCCCAGACCGCGGGCGACAGGTCGCGGTCCTGGGCGATCTGATAATCGTCCACCATGCGGCACAATTCCTCGACCGGCCCGTCGAGGAAGGCGCGCTCCTTGTCGGTCAACGGCTTGGGCTTGAAATCGAGCAGCTTCCGCCAATCCGGGTCGCCGGAGAACAAGTCGCCATCAAACCACACCGTGCCGGCTTCGAGCGCGATGCGCTCGGTGTCGCCCATGCGCGGCAGGAATGACCGCACCAAACGCATCAGGTGGCCGGAAACCACGCCGCGGCGAAGCGCCGGCACACCGAAGACCAGGGCCAGGACGGCGGCGATCGCGGCGCATGTCCAGAACAGGTTGGGCGACGCGACGCCGGCGTTGAACCAGGCGGCGAGCGCCAGCGCCACGCCCAGCACCCAGGCCCAATACCCGCGCCCCAGATAGAGCAGGGCGACGAATACGATCAGCGCAAGCGCCGCAAGTGCGTATGTCATGGTCAGTTCCTCAACGGTTTTCCGGTCTTCAGCATATGCTGGATGCGGTCGATGGTGGCGGACGTGCGGGCCAGGGAGACGAACGCGTCGCGTTCGAGGGTCAGCACTTGGTCCTCGGATATGGTCTCGGTGATGTCGGTGTTGCCGCCGCTGAGTACTCGGGCCAGCGCCCCGGCGACGACGACATCGTGGGGCGTCGCCTTGCCGCTGAGGCGGAAGCCCTTGACGGCCATGTCCATCAGCGCCTTGGCGGTCGGGCCCGGCAGCGAGATCGGCGTCTGCTCCGGCGGCGAATAGTTCTTGGCCAGCTCCAACGCCTTCGCCTTGGCGTCGGCGAGCAGCCGGTCGCGGTTCATGGTGATGCCGTCACGGTCGCGCAGGAACAGGAAGTCGCGTGCCTCGGCGGCGGACTTGGCCACCTGTGCCGTGCCGATGGTTTCGAACGCTTTGATCACCGGCGGCATCGGCCCCTTCGGGCGCTTGTTGTCGAAAAACCAGCGGAACAGCATCTCCTTGCAGCCGCCCCAGCCGGGGATCACGCCGACGCCGGCCTCGACGAGGCCGGCGTAGGTTTCGGCATGCGCCTGCACCGCGGTGCAATGCAGCAGCACCTCGCAGCCGCCGCCGAGCGCCATGCCGGACGGCGCGCCGACCACCGGGAAAGGGGCGTACTTGAGCGCCTTGTAAACGCTCTGGCCCTTTTTCACCAGGGCACGAACGACGAAAAACGCGTGCAGCTTGGCGGCGATCAGCAGCAGGCCGATGTTGGCGCCGACCGAGAAATTGCCGGCTTCGTTGTAGATGACCAGCGCCTTGAAGCGCTCCCGTACAAGCCTGATCGCCTTTTCGATCATCGCCAGCGTCAGCGGATTGAGTGCATTCATGGTGCTGTGGAACTCGAGACAGACGACGCCGTCGCCGATGTCCCACAGGCTGGCCGACATGTTGCGGGCAAGCGGCTTCTGCCGTCGCTTGATGTCAGCGAGCAGCAGCACGCCATCGGCGCGCGAAACGTCCCGGTAGTCACCGGCCAGCGTCAGGTATTGCAGCTGTCCGGCGTGGGTGCGGTAGAACGGCCGCCCGGCGGCCATCTCCAGCAGCGGCGGCACCGGCATGTTGTCGGCCCTCAGACGGTCGGCGAACCATTTGCCGCCGATCTGGTCGATCAGCTCGAACGGCCCGAATTTCCAGTTGTAGCCGAGGCGCATGGCCTCGTCGACGGCGACCACGTCGTCGGCGATCTCCGGCACCAGCCGGGCGGCGTAGCTGAGGGTGCGCGACAGCACCTGCCAGCCGTAACGCCCGCCCTTGTCGGGGTGCTCGAGCAGCGCCCGGAGCCCCTTCTTCTTTGCGGCGGCGACGCTGCCGAGCTTCGGCTTGCCGGCCTTGCGGTAGTTGCCGCTCGAGAGGTCGATGGCCTCCTTGACCCGCTCGCCCGAGTCCTTGTTCATGCGGTAGAAGCCGCCCTTGCCTTTGCGACCGGTGTAGCCGTCGGCGATCATCTTCTTGGTCAGCGCTAGGTCGCGATTGACCGCGTGGAAGGGATCGTCCTTCGGCAACGTCTTTTCCATGTTGCTTAGGATGTGCGGCATCAGGTCGAGGCCGACCATATCGAGCAAGCCGAAAATGCCGGTCTTTGGAATCCCCATCGGGCGGCCGCCGACGGCGTCGGCTTCCTCGATGGTGACGCCGCCGTCCATCGCCATCACGACGCCGCATTGCAGCCAGTAGATGCCGATGCGGTTAGCGATGAAGCCCGGCGTGTCCTTGGCCATCACCACGCCCTTGCCGAGGCGCACGTCGCCGAAGCGACGGATGTCGGCGACCGCGTCGGGCCGCGTATCGGCGCCGGACGCCACCTCCAGCAGCCGCAGGTAACGGGGTGGATTGAAGAAATGGGTGATCAGGAAATCGCGCCGAAATCGCGCCGGCATGCCCTCGACCAGGGTGGTCCAGGGGATGGTCGAAGTGTTGGACGAGACGATGGAGCCCGGCTTGCGCACGGCTTCGATCTTCTTGTAGAGCGCGCGCTTGATGTCGACTTTCTCGATCACCGCCTCGACGATCCAGTCGCAGTCGGCGATCATCGTCATGTTGTCGTCGATGTTGCCGGCGGTGATCAGCTTGGCATTGCGCTTGTGCATCAACGGTGCCGGGTCGGTCTTCAGCAGCTTCTGGATGGCGCCCTTGGCGATGGCGGTGCGGTCGGGGCCGTCCTTGGCCGCGATGTCGAGCAGCACCACCGGCACGCCGGCGTTGGCGACCTGGCCGGCGATGCCGGCGCCCATGACGCCGGCGCCGAACACGGCGACCTTCTTGATTTCGGTCATCGCACCGCCTCGAGGACCGTGGCGATGCCCTGGCCGCCGCCGATGCATTGGGTGGAAAGCGCGTAAGTGCCGCCCTCGCGCTTAAGAAGTTGCGCCGCCTTGCCGGTGATGCGGGCGCCGGTGGCGCCGAGCGGGTGGCCGATGGCAATGGCGCCGCCGTCGAGGTTGACCTTCGCCAAATCGAGCGAAAGGTCGCGCAGCACCGCCAGCGATTGCGACGCGAAAGCCTCGTTGACCTCGGCAACGTCGATGTCGCCGATCTTCAGCCCGGCCCGCTGGAGCGCCTTCTTCGATGCCGGCACCGGACCGATGCCCATGATTTCCGGATCGCAGCCGGCGACCGCGATCGACTTGATGCGGGCGAGCGGCGTCAGGCCCTTCTTTTCCGCGTAAGCCTCGCTGCACACCAGGGTCGCCGCGGCGCCGTCGGTCAACGGCGACGAAGTGCCCGCTGTTACCGAGCCTTTTTCGTCGAACGCCGGCTTCAGGCCCGCCAGAGCCGCGGCCGTGGTGTCGGGACGGATGCAGCCGTCCCTGCTGACGCTGCCGCCATCGCGGCTGATCGGGATGATCTCGTCGTCGAGCCTGCCGGCGGCCTGTGCCTTGGCGGCCTTTACCTGCGACTGGACGGCGAAGGCGTCCTGCTGGTCGCGGGTGATCTGGTAGCGGGTGGCGACGTTCTCCGCCGTTTCGCCCATCGAGATGTAGGCCGGCGGGTAGTTCTTGGCGAGGTCGGGATGGGGCATCGGGTTGTAGCCCATCATCGGCACCCGCGTCATCGATTCGACGCCGGCGCAAATGAACACCTCGCCGGCGTTCATCTGAATGGCGCCGGCGGCCATATGGATGGCGTACATCGACGAACCGCAGAAGCGATTGACCGTGGCGCCGGCAACCGAGCGCGGCAGCCCGGCCTGGAACACCACCAGCCGCGCCACGTTCAGGCCCTGCTCGGCCTCGGGAAAGGCGCAGCCCAGAATCAGGTCCTCGATGTCGTCCGGATCGACGCCGGTCTTCTTGACCAGGCCCTTGATAACCTGCGCGGCCAACTCGTCGGCCCGCACCTTGGCCAATTCGCCCTTGGTGGCGAACGTGAACGGCGACCGGACATAGCCGGCGATGACGACGTTCTTCATTTCCTCGTCCTCCCTCTCAGAGGTGGCCACCCGGATCATCCGAATGGAATTATGTTGCGGTCTTCTCGTCCGCTGTCGCGGAGACAAGGTCCTTTTTCGATATCTTGCCAATCAGGGTTTTCGGCAGCGCATCGCGGAACTCGATCTGGCGTGGTATTTCGAAGGGCGCCAATTTGTCCTCGAGAAATTTCGTCAGTTCATCGGTCGTGATCGCCTGACCGTTGCGCAGCTTTACGAAAGCCTTCACGATCTCGCCGCGGTGTTCGTCGGGCACCCCGCACACGGCGACCTCCTCCACGGTGGGGTGGCGGTGAATAACCTCCTCGACATTACGCGGATAGACCTTGAAACCGCCGGTGTTGATCATTTCCTTGATGCGGTCGACGATGAACAGGTAGCCGTCCTCGTCGAGGTAACCGACGTCGCCGGTGTGAAAATGGCCGCCCCGGAACACCTGCACGTTTTCCTGCGCCCGATTGGCGTATCCCGCCATTACCTGGGGTCCGGAAATGCAGATTTCCCCGATTTCGCGGACAGGCAGAAGGCGTTCGGGCTCGTCGAGCGATACGATGTCGATCACGGTGCCCGGCAAGGGCAACCCGACCGAACCGGGCTTCTTGGCGCCGTCCACGGGATTGACGGCGACGACTGGGCTGGTCTCGCTGAGACCGTATCCCTCGAGCACCACGCAGCCGGTCAGCTCCTCGAATCGCTTCCGCACCTCGTTCGGCAGCGAAGCACCGCCGGAAATGCAGAATTCCAGACTAGAGAGGTCATGGTCCGCCACGTCGGGAGTGGAATTGATGGCCGAAAACATGGTCGGTACGCCGATCAGTATGGTGGGGCGCTCCTTTTCGATCGCCTGCAACACCTCGGCGGTCTTGAAATGCGGCAGCAGGATCAGTTCGGCCGCCAGGCGCAGGCCCAGGTTCATCACTGCGGTCATGCCGAAGGCATGGAACAAGGGCAGCACGCCGAGCACCTTTTCCTCGGCTGTCGCCACGGCCGGCGCCCACAGAGCGAGTTGCTGGGCGTTGGCATAGAGGTTCGCATGGGTGAGCTTTGCCGCCTTCGTGACGCCGGTGGTGCCGCCGGTGAGCTGCATCACGGCGACGTCGCGCGTCGGGTCGATGGCGGCGGGATCGGGATTGCCGTCGTTGTCGATCAGGCTCTCGTAGGTGACATGGCGGTCGTCGTCCGGAATATCTGCCACCTCGCGACGCTTCAGGAGCGTGAACAACGCCTTTTCCCCGAACGGTAGGACGCCGGCCAGGCTGCATACCACGATCTTCTCCAGCCGGCCGTTGGCGGCCGGCAGGGCCGCGACCTTGTCGTACAGCACCTTCAAATCGAGGGTGACCAGGATGCAGACGTTGGCGTCGGCGACGTGGTGTTCGACCTCGTGCATGGCGTAGAGCGGATTGATGTTGACCACCGTGCCGCCGGCCTTGAGCACCGCATAATAGCAGACGACGGCGTAGGGCGAGTTCGGCAGCATCAGCCCGACGTTGATGCCGCGATGGACGCCGAGTTCTTGGAAACCCTTTGCGGCGCGGTTGACCAATTTCGCGATGTCGCGGTAACGGAAGCGGCGGCCGCGGAAATTGACGCAGATGTTATCGGGAAAGGCCGCGGCCGCGTCGTCGAGGAGAGTCGGGACCGGTTTCGGCTCGATCTCGACGCGCCAGCTGATTCCCGCGGGGTAGGATTTTTCCCACGGATAGGACCGTGATTCCGCTTCCGCGAGCGGCTTCTTTACCCCAGATACCGACCGGCGACGCCGAAGCCGGCGCACGAAGCTCTCCAGAAAAGGCATTTGCATCGCGGGGTCTCCGTCGCGCCCCGGCGTGGTGGCGAATGAAGCGACCACCTCGTGCGGGCCGCGCGGTGTCACGACCACACCGCGGCTGACCACATCTTGGCAGCCGCCATCATGGCGCGCGCAGTGCCTGAGCCCGGAATGCGCAAGACACATTATAACCGATCCCCGGCGACTAGGGTGGAAATCCTTAAGATATCAGGGGGATCAGCCGTTTTTTAACGGGAATTGACGGCCCGCCGACGGCAAAGCCGCCTCAGCCGGCGCGCTGGCGGCGGTCGATGCCGCCGTAAAGGTCGTCGCGATGGCGCCGGCGGTCCGGCCCAAAGAAGCCTGCCACGCGGATGAACGGCCGTTGGTTCTCGATCACCGCGCAGATGCGGGAATAGATTGTTTTCGCCGACACCGGCTTGGCCAGGAACTCGGTCATTCCCACATCGCGCGCGAAGCAGACATGTCGATACTCGGTGTTGGCCGTGCAGACGATGACGGAGACGAACGGATCGGCGCTTTCCGGATTCTGGCGGACGCGCCTCAAAAAACCCATGCCGTCGAGGTCATGGGTCCAGTCGCTCAAGATCAGGTCGATGGAGAATTGCTTGAAGATTTGCCACGCAACGTCGGGATCCGGCGTGCTTTGGACCGTCGGCACGCCAAACTCGCTGAACACGTCGGTCAGGAGCTTCCTGACCAACAAATGTTTTTCGAGCACCAGAATGCTCAGGTGCTCCAAATTGTAAGAGCGCATTTCGCGCTTCTATCCTTGTTCGTCTTAACCTTTGACGCCAAACGCTTTTTCGCGCGATGGAATTGTAAGGAATCAACCTTACGTTAAGCTTACGTTGGTTCCGAAGGCGAGGACCTGCCGCCGGCCCGGAATGGGGCGTAATTCCCTTGAATATCAAACTGCAGTCGGCGGCCATCATTGACGGGGTGCAATCCCTAAGTTAGGGGTTGGTCGCGAATTCCTAGCCATTCGGGGTGTATCAAATGCGGAGCGGTCGCGGTGCGGCGGACAAGGACCGAACCCGAATCACAGACAGCAACAAACGGGAATCGGCGGCCCGGCGGCCCGGCTACCGGCTGAGCCCGGTGCGCCAGGCGATCTTCGTCGGGCTCGCCCTGATCGGCATCGGCGCCGGATATGGAATTGGCTACCTGACGAACAAACAATCGCCGCCGCCCCAGGAACGCGCCCAACGGGTTGCCGACGGCACCGGCCCGGCTGCCGCGAAAAATGGTCCGGCACCGGACGCCACGCCGACCGTTTCGCCGAACCGGCCGCTGCTCCCGGAAAACGGCAAGGCGGTCCAGGGATCGCCGGTGCGCGCCTACGAGGAAGCCCTACCGAAAAATGTCGTCGAACCGCACGTTTCGCCGCCGACGTCCGAAACAGCGACGCCGGTGACGCCGCCGGCGACCGAACCCACGAAACCGGTACCCGCCCCGCCGCCGGCGGCACGCCGGGAAGAACCGGCGCCAGCCCCGTCAACGTCGGCGTCGGCCGTCCCCGAGCCCGCGGGTCGGGAACCCGTGGCGGCATTGCCGAAGGACGTCGAAAAGATGCCGGCCGCCGCGATGCCGTCTGCCGCCGCTGTCGGCGGTCTTCCCGCCTGGAAAAGATTTGCCGTCGCCGTTCCGGTTGCCGCCGGACGGCCGCGGATCGCGATCGTCATCGACGATCTCGGCGTCGACAAGCCGCGCACCGCGAGGACCATCCGGCTGCGCCCGCCGCTGACGCTGTCGTTCCTCACCTATGCCAGCGGGCTCAAGGAATTGACGGCGGCGGCGCACGTCGCCGGCCACGAGTTGTTGATGCACATTCCCATGGAACCGGGTAGCCCCGACGTCGATCCCGGGCCCAACGTGCTGCTGACCGGCGTCCCGCGTAACGAATTGCAGGCCAGCTTGAAGTGGAATCTGGATCAGTTCGAAGGCTACGTCGGGATCAACAACCACATGGGCAGCCGCTTCACGGCCGACCTCGCGGGCATGCTGGTGGTCATGGAAGAACTGAAGAAGCGCGATCTCCTGTTCCTCGACTCCATCACCGCCTTCAATTCCACCGCCGGCAAGGCGGCGCATCAGGTCGGCGTGCCGTTCGCGCGGCGAAACATATTTCTCGATCACGACGACAGCGTGGCGGCGATCAAGAAGCAGCTTGCCGAGGTCGAGCGGCTGGCCCGGCGCAGCGGCTCGGCGGTGGCTATCGGCCATCCGCGGGAGGCGACGCTGCAGGCGCTGATCCCGTGGCTGAGCGAGGTCGAGGGCAGGGGGTTCCAACTGGTACCGGTTTCGGCGCTGATCCGACCCCCGGCACCGCGCGGGTAGCGGGCCGGGACGACGGTCAGGCGACTTCGGCGGCGAAGGCGACCGCTTCCTCGGCCGCCCGCAGCAATGCCCGCGCCTTGTTGCAGCTTTCCTGATACTCGTTTTCAGGGTTGCTGTCGGCAACCACCCCGCCTCCCGCCTGTATGTAGAGGACGCCGTCCTTGATGACGGCGGTGCGCAGCGCGATGCAGGTATCCATGTCGCCGTTGGCGCCGAAGTATCCGATGCAGCCGGCGTAGATGCCTCGCCGTTCAGGCTCCAGCTCATCGATGATTTCCATGGCCCGGACCTTCGGTGCCCCCGACACCGTGCCGGCGGGAAACCCGGCCAGCAGGGCGTCGATGGCGTCAAAGTGGGGGTCGAGCTCGCCCTCGACGTTGGAGGCGATGTGCATGACGTGGGAATAGTACTCGACAATGAACTGCTCGGTGACGCGGACCGTGCCGACCTTGGCGACGCGACCGACGTCGTTGCGCCCCAGGTCCAGCAGCATCAGGTGCTCGGCGATCTCCTTCGGGTCGGCAAGCAAATCGGCGACCAACGCCTTGTCCTCCTCGGGCGTCGCGCCGCGTCTGCGGGTGCCGGCGAGCGGCCGAAGCGTGATCTTTCCCTGGCGGACGCGAACCAGGATCTCCGGGCTCGACCCGGCGACGCAAAAATCCCCGAAATTGAGGAAGAACAGGAACGGCGACGGATTGAGTCGACGCAGCGCCCGGTAGAACGAAAATGGCGGCAGCTTGAAAGGCACCCGGAAGCGTTGCGAAGGCACAATCTGGAAGGCATCCCCGGCGTGGATGTACTCGACGGCCTTTTTCACCATCCAATGGAATTTCTCGCGCGTCATGTTGGACTCAGGCCTCGCCGGAGCCGCGTCGCGCGAAGCCTTGGCCGTCTTTCGCGCAGGGTTCTTGCGGAAATCGCGCACCACCTCGGCCAGCCTTTGGCGCGCGGCGTCGTAGGCCGTAGCGGCGGACGTCGACGGTTTCAGCCAGACCGGCGTGATCACGGTCACCGAGTCCTTCAGCGAATCAAACACCGCCATCACCGTCGGCCTGAGGAAGATGCTGTCCGGCACGCCGATGACGTCGGGGTTGGCGTCGGGTAGCCGCTCGGTCAGCCGCACCATGTCGTAGGCCATGTATCCGACAAGCCCGGAAGCCATTGGCGGCAGTCCGGACGGCATGTCGATCCGCGATTCGTTGACCAGCGCGCGAAGCGAGGCGATGGCGCCGGACTTGACGGCAACGGGGCAAGGCGAAAAGGCATCCGGTTCGTCGACGGCGTTACGGTTGATGTCGGCCTTGTTGCCGCGACACCGCCAGACGACGTCCGGCCGCAAACCGATGAACGAATAACGGCCGCGGATGGCGCCGCCCTCGACGGATTCGAGAAGAAAACTGTTGGGCTTGCCGTCGGCGAGCTTCAGCATCGCCGATACCGGAGTCTCCAGGTCCGCGACCAGCGTGGTCCATACGACCTGCGCCGCACCCTTGCCGGTTTCGCCGTATTTCGCGGCGAACGCCGGCAGATCAGGAGAAATCTGCATAGGCGTCGATCATCGATTCGGCGCGGGAGCCCGGCCGGACGAGCGGCCGATGAAAGTTTCGTCGATGCTGCGGCGATTGATGCTGACGCCGTACCGATCACGTAGCGCGTAAGCCAATTGGGTCAAAATGTCCGACTCGATGGACTCCCGAAGACCGCCGGCGAGCGCGTCGTTCCCACTCTTATCGGCAGTGGGGTCGGCGGCGATGATCTCCTTCAGTCGCGCGACGTAGTACCCGCCGTCGCCCCGGGCCATCGTCGACTCGCCTGGCTTGACGGTGAAGATGCCGGCGATCAGAGCCTGCGGCAGCGCCTGCGCCTCCTGCTGCTGCGGCTGGCGGAGCAGCGGCGGCGTGATGGTCACGGTCAGCCCCAGGCCCTTGGCGACCGCGTCGATCGCGGCGCCTTCCTTGAGGCGCGCGAGAATCGCTTCGGCGGCCTTTTTCGCCTTCTCGGCGCGCTGGTCGGCCTTCCAGGCTTCCGTCACCTCGGCCTTGACCGTGTCCAGGGGCTTGAGCGCCGGTGGCGTGATCTTGTCCACCCGAAGTACGAAAAATCCGTCGCGGCCGGTCTCGACCAATTGGCTGTCGGCGCCCTCGTTGGTGGCGAAGGCAGTCGTCAGAAATTCGCCCTTGGGAACGCCAGCAATCGGTTTTCCGGCCGGATCGAGGCCATCGGAATTGATGGCCGCGATCGTCGTCACCTTCATGTTCAATTGTTTGGCCGCTTCCTCCAGCTTGGCCCCGCCGCCCAGCAGGTCGTCAAGCTTGTTGGCGAGCTGGAAAAGTCCGTCGACGGCTTTTTCGTGGGCGATGGCCTTGCGAATCTCGTCGCGCGCCTGGTCTAGGGTCTTCTTGCTGCCTGGCTGGATGTCGGTGACCTGAAAAAGGTGCCATCCGAGCGGGCTTTTCACCGGAGCGCTCGGCCTGTTCTTTTCCAATGAGAAAACCACGTCAGCCAGCGCCTCCAACAGTTCCTTGCGGGTCAGATTGCCGAGCTCGATGCGGTCGGCCTCCATCTTGGCGACGTCTTTGGCGACTGCGGCGAAGGCGCGGCCTTCCGATAACGCCTTATGGGCACGGTCGGCGTCATCCTGTGTAGTCAGGATCATCTGCTGAACCCGTCGCGACTCTTGGACCGTGAACTCGTCTTCGCGGGCTTCGTAGGCCTCCTTGATTTGCGCCTCGGTGACGGCCACCTCGGCGGCTAAGTCCGCGGCATCCAACCGGATCACCGTCAGCGCCCGGTATTCGGGAGCGGTGAATCGGGCGGTATGGCTTTTGTAGTAACCCTCGAGCGCGGCGGCAACCGGCTGCGGGATATCCTGCTGGGCGCCGTCGGTAGTGAACACGGTTTCGGCGATGCGTTTTTCCTGCCGCCGCCGGTATAACGAATCGACCAGAGATTTCGGCGCGGAGCTCAACGCGACACTCTCCAACAACTGATTGCGCGCCATCTGTCTGCGGACCTGGTCGAGATACCAGGCTTCGCTCATCTCGTTCTGGTTCAGCACCTGCTGGAAACGATTGCGATCGAAACCGCCGAGGCCCTGGAAGGCGGCGGTCTTGTGGACCGCGTCGCGAATCATGTCGTCACTGATGGCGACGCCGATTTGTTGCGAAGCGACCAATAGCGCCGTGTCGTTGGTGAGCCGCTGGACCACGGATTCCACGACACCCAGGGTCTTGGCTTCCTCAACGCCGAACTGGCTGCCGAAGGCCGTCTGCAGACGCCTGATTTCACGCCGCATTTGATCGGCGACCTCGTTGGCGCCGACCTCTTGGTCGCCGACCTTGATCGCCGCCCCCGAACCCGTCTGGACGACCCGGATCATGTCGTCGACGCCCCATGCCGCGAAGCTGGCGATCAAAATCCCAAACAGGATCTTGACGACGAAGGATTTCGAGTATTTGCGGATTTCCGTAAGCATGGCGCACCGGAATGCTGTCGCGGCCGGACAATGACAAATGACGAGGGCGGCGCCCCCCAAAAGGACGGACGGGGGCAAATGGCGCGGCATCATAAAAGCGCCTGCATGGGCTCGCAACCACGGAGTTGCCGCCCCGGCGGCGGTCAACGCATTGACGGCGAAGGGCGGAACCGGCGATGTCGGCAACGGTCCTGCGGCTGCACCGTCATCTACTAGTAGAAAAACCTTCGGTCCGCGTTTCTCCTCCGACGGCGTCGTCGGTCCGCATTCCCAGTTTCAGGCTTTCGGGAGGTTGTGCTAAAGAACCGCCGTCGCCTGAATGCCCGGCCAACCCCTTCGTGTCGTCGGATCGCATCATGCCCCGCCCGCGCCGCCCGCTGATCGCCGGAAACTGGAAGATGAACGGCCTGCGTTCCGACGCCGTGGCGCTCGCCGGCGAGCTCGTGGCGCTGATGAAAGGCCGGCCGAAGCCGGCGTTCGACATGGTTGTCTGCCCGCCGTTCACCGTCATCGCCGACGTCGGCAAGACGATCGCCGGCAGCGGCATCGCGCTGGGCGCGCAGGATTGCCACGCCGCCGAGAAGGGCGCCCATACGGGCGACATCAGCGCCGCCATGCTGGCCGATCTCGGATGCCGCTTCGTTATCGTCGGCCATTCCGAGCGCCGGACCAATCACGGCGAGACCGACGCCATCGTCAAGGCGAAGGCCGAGGCCATCGTCTCCCGCCGCCTGACGGCGATCGTCTGCATCGGCGAGACAGAAGCCGAACGCGATGCCGGCAATACCCTCGACGTGGTCAAGGCGCAGCTTGCCGGATCGCTGCCCGGGAAGGCTTCGGCGGCCAACGTCGTGGTCGCCTATGAACCGGTTTGGGCAATCGGCACCGGCCGCACGCCGTCCGACGACGAGGTGCAGGAAGTGCATGCCCTGATTCGCGCCCGGCTCGCCGATGCCCTGGGAGCGGAGGAGTCGGCGCGGCTGCGGGTGCTGTACGGGGGCTCGATGAAACCCGACAACGCCCGTGCCCTGCTGGCGCTGCCTGACGTGGACGGCGGCCTGATCGGCGGCGCCAGCCTGAAATCCCGGGACTTTTGGGCGATCGCCGAAAGTTGCCTCTAGCCTTATCGGACGCAACGGACTAAAAAGCGCGGCGACAGCCCGAACCCCGGCCTCCCGGCCACAGGCCCCGAACCGCAAAGTCGGAAAATCCATGACGACCGTATTGCTTGTAATCCATTTGCTGTTGGCGATCACGCTGGTCTGCATCGTCCTCATCCAACGCAGCGAGGGCGGCGCGCTCGGGATGGGCGGCGGCGGCATGGGCGGCTTCATGACCAGCCGCTCGACCGCCAACCTGCTGACCCGGACGACGGCGGTGCTGGCGGCGTGCTTCATGATCACCAGCCTGACCCTGGCGGTCCTGGCGTCGCACGAACAACGTGGCGGCAAATCGCTGCTCGACCAGCCGAAGCCGGCCGTCGGGCAGCCGGCGACGCCGAGCCAACCGACCGTGCCGCTGGCCAAGTGACGGGGGAACAGGGCATGGAACCGACCGGAATGCCTGAGTGCGGAGAGGCGGCGGAAGCGCCGCCTCTTTCCTTTATGAGGTCCTGCCAATTGGTGTACACTGTACGCCCATGACGCGGTTCATCTTCATCACCGGCGGCGTGGTTTCCTCACTCGGTAAAGGTCTTGCATCGGCGGCTCTGGGCGCGCTCCTGCAGGCGCGCGGGTTCAAGGTGCGGCTCAGGAAGCTCGATCCCTACATCAACGTCGACCCGGGGACGATGAGCCCCTACCAGCATGGCGAGGTCTACGTCACCGATGACGGCGCCGAGACCGACCTCGACCTCGGCCATTACGAACGCTTCACCGGCGTCGCCTGCCGCCAGAGCGACAACGTCACCACGGGCCGCATCTATTCCAACGTCATCGCCAAGGAGCGCCGCGGCGACTACCTGGGGGCCACGATCCAGGTCATTCCCCACATCACCGACGCCATCAAGAACTTCATCACCAGCGACCTGACGGGCGAGGACTTCGTGCTGTGCGAGATCGGCGGCACCGTCGGCGATATCGAGGGCCTGCCGTTCCTGGAGGCGATCCGGCAATTGGGCAATGACCTCGGCCGCGACCGTACCATGTATGTGCACCTGACGCTGATGCCGTTCATCCCGTCGGTCGGCGAGCTGAAGACCAAGCCGACCCAGCACTCGGTCAAGGAACTCCTCAGCGTCGGCATCCAGCCCGACGTGCTGCTCGTCCGCGCCGACCGCCCGATCCCCGACGCCGAGCGGCGCAAGATCGCGCTGTTCTGCAACGTCCGCGAACAGGCGGTAATCCCGGCGCTCGACGTCGAGACCATCTACGGCGTTCCCATCAGCTACCACGACGAAGGACTCGACGACCAGGTTTGTCGCCACTTCGGCATCAACGCGAAGGCGCCGGACCTGAGTCGCTGGATCGAAATCCGCGACCGCATCCTGAAGCCGGAGGGCGAAGTCTCGATAGCCGTCGTCGGCAAGTACACCGGCCTGATCGACGCCTACAAGTCGCTGGCGGAAGCCCTTCACCACGGCGGCATCGCCAACAACGTGCGCGTCCACATGCACTGGATGGAGTCGGAAACCTTCGAGACCGGCAACGCGCTTCACCACCTGGACGGCGTGCACGGCATCCTGGTCCCGGGCGGTTTCGGCGAGCGCGGCTCGGAAGGCAAGATCGCGGTCGCCCGCTTCGCCCGCGAGCGGCGGGTGCCGTATTTCGGCATCTGCTTCGGGATGCAGATGGCGGTGGTCGAGGCGGCGCGCAACCTGGCCGGCCTCGAGGGCGCCGGCTCGTCGGAGTTCGGCGCCTGCAAGCACGCGGTGGTCGGGCTGATGACCGAGTGGCTGCGCGACAACGAGCTGCAGAAGCGCCAGGTCGGCGGCAATCTCGGCGGCACCATGCGGCTGGGCGCCTACCCGTGCGTGCTCAAGAAGGGCAGTCGCGTGCGCGACATCTACCGGGTCCGGGAAATCTCGGAACGCCACCGCCACCGCTACGAGGTCAACACCCGCTACAAGGAGACGCTCGAGAAAGCCGGCATCCGGTTCTCGGGCATGTCGCCCGACGGCGTACTGCCGGAGATCATCGAGATCCCGGACCACCCGTGGTTCATCGGCGTGCAGTTCCATCCCGAGTTGAAGTCGAAGCCGTTCGACCCGCATCCGCTGTTTAAGTCGTTCATCGCCGGCGCCGTCCAACAGTCGCGGCTGGTGTAGGATCGGCCGCATGAGCAAGCCTCGTCACATCAGGATCGGCGACGTTGCCGTCGGCAATGACCTGCCGCTGGTGCTGATCGCCGGGCCATGCGCGCTGGAGAGCCGCCAGCACGCCCTCGACATCTCCGGGCGCCTCAAGGAGATGGCGAAAAAGCTCGGCATCGGGCTGATCTACAAGACCTCCTACGACAAGGCCAACCGCACCAGCGGCGCGAGCCCGCGCGGCATCGGGCTCGAGGACGCGCTGCCGATCTTCGCCGAGATCCGCTCGGCGACCGGCTGCCCGGTGCTGACCGACGTGCACGAGCCGCAGCACTGCCAGCCGGTCGCCTCCGTCGTCGACGTCCTGCAAATTCCGGCGTTCCTGTGCCGCCAGACCGACCTGCTGGTGGCCGCCGGCAAGACCGGCAACGCCATCAACGTCAAGAAGGGCCAGTTCCTGGCGCCGTGGGACATGGCCAACGTGGTCAAGAAGATCACCGACACCGGCAACAAGAAAGTCATGGTGTGCGAGAGGGGCGCCAGTTTCGGCTACAACACGCTGGTGTCCGACATGCGGGCACTGCCGATCATGGCCAAGACCGGCTGCCCGGTGGTGTTCGACGCCACCCATTCGGTGCAGCAGCCGGGCGGGCAGGGCAACGCATCAGGCGGCGAGCGCCAGTTCGCGCCGGTGCTGGCCCGGGCCGCCGTCGCCGTCGGCGTCGCCGCGGTGTTCATGGAGACCCACCAGGACCCGGACAACGCGCCCAGTGACGGGCCCAACATGATTCCGCTAAAACAGCTGCCGGGCGTGGTCGAGACCCTGCTCGAGCTCGACCGCCTGGCCAAGGCGCACCCGGTCCACATCTGACGCCGCCGGCAAGGACGATCATCCATGACCGCCATCACCGACATCTTCGCGCGCGAAATCCTCGACAGCCGCGGCAACCCGACCGTCGAGGTCGACGTGACCCTGGACAGCGGGCACCTGGGCCGCGCCGCGGTGCCGTCGGGCGCCTCCACTGGTACCCACGAGGCGGTCGAGCTGCGCGACGGCGACAAGCGGCGCTACGGCGGCAAAGGCGTGCGTAAGGCCTGCGACGCGGTCAACGGCGAAATCTTCGACGCCGTCTCGGGCATCGACGCCGAGGACCAGATGCTGATCGACCGCACCATGATCGAGCTCGACGGCACCGAAAACAAAGGCCGCCTTGGCGCCAACGCCATCCTCGGCGTGTCCCTGGCGGTAGCCAAGGCCGCCGCGGCTGCCGCCGGCCAGCCGCTGTTCCGCTTCGTCGGCGGCGCGCACGCCCACCTGCTGCCGGTGCCGATGATGAACATCATCAACGGTGGCGCCCACGCCGACAACCCGATCGACATCCAGGAGTTCATGATCGCGCCGGTCGGTGCGGCGAACCTGGCCGACGCCGTGCGCGCCGGCTCGGAAGTGTTCCAGACCCTGAAGGGCGCCTTGAAGAAGGCCGGCCACGGTACCAACGTCGGTGACGAGGGCGGCTTCGCGCCAGGCCTCAAGAGCACCAACGCCGCCCTCGACTTCATCCTGAAAGCGATCGAGGGCGCCGGCTACAAGCCCGGCAAGGACGTGATGGTGGCGCTCGACGCCGCTTCCAACGAGTTCTTCAAGGGCGGCAAGTACCGCATGGAAGGCGAGGGCAAGACGCTGGATGCCGCCGGCAACGTCAAGTTTTACGAGAAGCTGGTCAGGGACTACCCCATCTACTCGATCGAGGACGCCATGGCCGAGGACGACTGGAACGGTTGGCAGGCGCTGACCAAGGCGCTCGGCGGCAAGGTGCAGCTGGTCGGCGACGACGTGTTCGTCACCAACCCGAAGCGCTTGGCGGAAGGCATCAAGAAGGGGGTGGCCAACGCCATCCTGATCAAGGTCAACCAGATTGGCACGCTCACCGAGACGCTCGAAACCATCGCCGCCGCCCACAAGGCGGGCTACGCGACGGTGATCTCGCACCGCTCCGGCGAGACCGAGGACGCGACCATCGCCGACATCGCGGTCGCCACCAACGCCGGCCAGATCAAGACCGGCTCGCTCAGCCGCTCCGACCGGCTGGCCAAGTACAACCAACTGATCCGCATCGAGCAGCAACTGGGGCCGGCGGCGCGCTACGCCGGGCGTTCAGTCCTACGTTGAAGGACGCGCTCTAACTCGTTGATTTAGAATCCTGCGTCGAACTCCCGCTGACCCGGGATTGACCGGTGTCGCCTTCACGCCAGCAATGATCGTTGCCGACAAGCTTCCGGGTTCGCGCGTTTCGCGGTGCGCGCCATCAACCCCGCCCGCTAACCTGTTCTTAAGGTTTGCCGCGTAATCATCGCCGCGGGTTCGGGACTGTGGATACACAAACGACCGCCACCCAGGGGTCCACAGTCGATGGGATTACTGCAGGAAATTCGCGCGCGCGCGCGCCATGTCGTCGGGCCTGTGCTCGGCGTCTGCGCGGTGGGTTATTTCGCCTATCACGTGGTCCACGGCGATCGCGGCCTGATCGCGTGGTGGAACATCAAACAACGGGTCGATGCGGCCAAGCCCGTGCTCGCCCAGACCCGCGCCGAGCGGGAAACACTCGAAAACCGCGTCTATCTCATGAATCCCGGCAGCCTGGACCCCGACATGCTCGAGGAGCGGGCGCGGCTGATGCTCAACTACGGATATTCCAACGACATCGTCATACTCGAGGGAAAAAGGAGGAAATGATGGGTAGCCTCGCAGAAAACTTGGCTCCGCCCTATTACGCGGCAATCCTGGACCAAGCCCAGGACGACCTCGGGACCGCCGAGAACGGCGCCCCGGCCGATCACATGGTGACGCTCGCCACCTGCCAGCCCGGCTTCCTGGGCCTGGAGACCGCCCACAACGAGCACGGACGGCGGGTGACCGTCTCGTACTGGGAGGACATCGCTGCCATCGAAGGCTGGAAGGCGGCCGGCGACAGCCGCCTGCACGAGCAGTTCGGCATCGGTCTAGCCGACGCTTGCGACATCTGGATTACCCGCGTCGAGGAGCCCAGCCACTTCGCCGGCCTGATGCAGGATGTCGTGCTCGCCGGTCGCGACGTCGAGTTCCGCGGCCTCGGCGCCTTCTTGTTCGCGGCCATCCTCAGCCTCGCGGGACTGCTGCCATGAGCCTGCTTAGTGAAATCCGCAGGCCGCCGTTCTACGCCGTCGTCTATACAACCCCCCCCATGGAGTACCAGGGAGGGGATTTCGGCGGCACGGCGTCGTTGCTGGTGGCGCTGGCGGCAGTGCAGCCGGGCTACCTCGGCTTCCAGACCGAGCAGGCGGCGGAGGGCCGCACCGTCGCCGTCTGCTACTGGGACGGCTACGCGGCGCTCGCCGACTGGCAGCAAAAGGCCAGAGCGTGGGCGCCCGCGAAACCGGGGCTCGACGCCTTCGTCGCCGCCACCGGCTGCCTGTGGCCGTGGCTCGACGACAAGCGCCGGGCGGACATGGAAACTGCCGCCCGCAGCGTCGCCTGAGTCAAAAAAGCGAACGAGAAAAGTCACTTAACTAAAATTGAGTTAATCGTAATTTAATTCGCCATTTCAAGGGCTTTTCGCAATCCTAGGCGCTTGTAAAGCGCATTTAGCTGCTTTAACGTGGCCCTCCTTAAGGACGTTGCCGGCCCCGACGCCGGGCGACGGCACAAAAGGGGATTCCCGGGAGGAATCATGGCCAAGGCAGCGAAATCCGCGTCCGCGGGGGCGCCCGCACGCAAGAAACCCGGCGTCGACATCGGCGCCAGCCGCGAGGAACTTCTCGACGCCTACAAGCACATGCTGCTGATCCGCCGTTTCGAGGAAAAGGCGGGGCAGCTTTACGGCATGGGCCTGATCGGCGGCTTCTGCCACCTCTACATCGGCCAGGAAGCGGTGGTCGTCGGCATGATGGAGGCCTCGAAGCCGGTCGACACCGCGATCACCAGCTACCGCGACCACGGCCACATGCTGGCCTGGGACATGGACCCCAAGGGCGTGATGGCGGAGCTGACGGGACGCGCCGGCGGCTATTCCAAGGGCAAGGGCGGCTCGATGCACATGTTCAGCCGCGAGAAGAACTTCTTCGGTGGCCACGGCATCGTCGGCGCGCAGATGCCGCTCGGCACCGGGCTGGCGTTCGCCCACAAATACAAGAAGGACGGCGGCGTCTGCCAGGCCTACTGCGGGGACGGCGCCATCAACCAGGGCCAGATTTACGAGGCCTTTAACATGGCGTCGCTGTGGAAGCTGCCGGTGATCTACGTCATCGAGAACAACCGCTACGGCATGGGCACGGCGGTCGAGCGCGCGTCGGCGTCCACCGAGCTCTACCGCCGCGGCGAGTCCTTCAAGATCCCCGGCAAGCAAGTCGACGGCATGGACGTGATCGAGGTCAAGGAGGCCGGCGCGGAAGCCGGCGAATGGTGCCGTTCCGGCAAGGGACCATTCATCCTCGAGATGAAGACTTACCGCTACCGCGGTCACTCGATGTCGGATCCGGCGAAGTACCGCGACAAGGAAGAGGTCAGCAAGGTGCGCAAGGAAAGCGACCCCATCGACAACCTGCGCGACAAGCTGATCGCCGATAAGATGGCCGACGAGGCGCTGCTCAAGGACATCGACAAGGAGGTCAAGGCCGTCGTCACCGCGGCCGCCGACTTCGCGCAGCAAAGCCCGGAACCGGACGTCTCGGAGCTCTACACCGACGTCCTGGTCGAAGCGTGAACCCGCCCGCCGCCCCGCAACCGAGGTAATGACATGCCCACACAAGTCCTGATGCCGGCGCTGTCGCCGACCATGACCGAAGGCAAGATCGCCAAATGGGTCAAGAACGAGGGCGACGCGGTGGCGAGCGGCGACGTGCTCGCCGAGATCGAGACCGACAAGGCGACCATGGAAGTGGAGGCGGTCGACGAGGGGATCCTGGGAAAGATCCTGGTCGGCGCCGGCACCGAGAACGTCGCCGTAAACACGCCGATCGCCATCATCGTCGAGGAAGGCGAGGACGTTCCCGCCGCCGCCCCCGCCGCCGCGCCGTCGGCGGCTCCGGCCGCCAAGTCCCTGCTGACGCAAGCCAAGGCCCCGGCGGCGCCGATGGCGCCGGCCGCCGCGCGACCGGCGGAAGCCGAATTCGCCGGCCCGACGGTGACGCTGACCGTGCGCGAGGCGCTGCGCGACGCCATGGCCGAGGAGATGCGCCGCGACCCGACGGTGTTTTTGATGGGCGAGGAAGTCGCCCAGTACCAGGGCGCCTACAAGGTCAGCCAGGGGCTGCTCGACGAATTCGGAGCCGAGCGGGTGATCGACACGCCGATCACCGAGCACGGGTTCGCCGGGCTCGGCGTCGGCGCGGCGTTCGGCGGCTTGAAGCCGATCGTCGAGTTCATGACCTTCAACTTCGCCATGCAGGCGATGGACCAGATCATCAACTCGGCGGCCAAGACCCTCTACATGTCCGGCGGCCAGATGGGCGCGTCGATCGTGTTCCGCGGCCCCAACGGCGCCGCCGCCCGCGTCGCTGCCCAGCACTCGCAGTGCTACGCTTCATGGTTCGCCCACTGCCCGGGGCTGAAGGTGGTCAGCCCGTGGTCGGCGGCCGACGCCAAGGGGCTCCTGAAGGCGGCGATCCGCGATCCCAACCCGGTGATCTTCCTCGAAAACGAAATCCTCTACGGCCAGGCGTTCGCGCTGCCGGCCGATCCGGAGTTCATCCTGCCGATCGGCCGCGCCAAGATCGAGCGTCCGGGCAAGGACGTCACCATCACCGCCTTTTCGCTGATGGTCGGCGTGGCGCTGGAGGCGGCGAAGAAGCTGGCCGAGGAAGGCATCGACGCCGAAGTCATCAACCTACGCACGTTGAGGCCGCTCGACACCGCCACCATCGTCGAGTCGGTGCGGAAGACCAACCGCCTGGTCAGCGTCGAGGAAGGCTGGCCGGTGTGCGGCGTCGGCTCGGAGCTGGCAGCGGTGATGATGGAGCATGCGTTCGACGACCTCGACGCGCCGGTCGCCCGCGTCGCCGGCGTCGACGTTCCGATGCCCTATGCCGCCAACCTGGAGGCGCTGGCGGTGCCGAAGCCGCACAACATCGTCGAGGCGGCGAAATCCGTCTGCTACCGCTGACGCCGGAAGGGGGAACGGGACCATGCCGATCCAAATCCTGATGCCGGCGCTGTCGCCGACCATGACCGACGGCAAGCTGGCGAAGTGGCATAAGAAGGAAGGCGACGCCGTCGAGTCCGGCGACGTGCTGGCCGAGATCGAGACCGACAAGGCGACCATGGAGGTCGAGGCGGTCGACGAGGGGACGCTCGGCAAGATCCTGGTCGCCGAGGGCACCGAGGGCGTGCCGGTCAACCAGCCGATCGCGCTGCTGCTCGAGGAAGGCGAGGACGCCTCGGCGCTGAAGGGCGCAGGCGTCGCCGCACCGGCGCCGCAACCGGCGGCACCGGCAGTGGCGAAAGCCCCGGCGCCCACGCCGGCACCGAAGGCGACCGGCGGCCGCGTGTTCGCCAGCCCGCTCGCTCGGCGGCTCGCCAAGCAGAACAACATGGATCTGGCGCGGATTTCCGGCTCCGGCCCGCGCGGCCGCGTCGTCAAGCGCGACATCGAGGCGGCGGTGGCAGGCGGCGGCG